>JAUVLT010000028.1 GCA_030600605.1 Mycoplasmatota bacterium | reverse complement strand
TATCATATTATGGCTAAGCTAATGTGTATTTCTTGTGAAATATATTGAAAAAAAGCGAACCAAAAAAATAAGTTCAATTCATCCCTCCACTTAACTTATGTTTGAAATGGGGGTCTTCTTGAACAAAAACGATAAAATTGCTGTCATATTTGTCTAAAAATCGGTATAATTAATATTACATAATATTTATTATCAAATAACTTGACACATGAGTATTCACTCATATAAAATAAATAGTGCGTTTAAAGAGGTGACTATTATGATAAAAAAAGTAATTATGAAAAATTTGATTTGTTCGAATTGTGCTGCGCAGATTGAAAAATCTTTAGCCAATCTTGATTATATAAATTCTGCTAGTTTTAATTTTCCTAACCAAGTAATGTTAATTGATGTTACTGAGGATTACGATGATGATAAAGCTGTGGATGAAATAAAGATTATTGTTGATTCTATTGAAGATGGTGTTCAAACATATTCTTATGAAAAAAGACATTTAATCGAAACCGTTAAAAGAGTTGAAAGCTATTACTCTGTCTTTATTGGTATAGCTATCTATATTATTGGTTTTATTTTCGATCACTATGGAATTGCTTGGGGCTTTATCCCTTTGTTTTGGATAGGATATTCATTTATTGCTTATAAGCTTATGAGAAAAACACTTAAAGGTGCCAAAAGAATAGACTTCTTTAATGAAAACACCTTAATGTTTATTGCGACAATTGCCGCAATGTTCTTACAATTTTACTATGAAGCAGTTCTTGTAATAATTTTTTATTCTATTGGTGAGTACTTACAACATCGTGCTGTTCACCGTAGTAAACAAGAAGTTTCAGCATTACTAGATTTAAAAATCGAATATGCTAATGTATTAATAAATGGTAAGGTTGTTATTAGAGATCCTTTGTCAATTAAAAAAGGTGATATTATCATCATTAAAAATGGTGAAAAAATCCCTGTTGATGGTATCTTAATAAAAGGTGCTACAGCTCTTAATACAAGTGCCTTAACTGGTGAAGCTAAATTGAGTAATGTCAAAGTTGGAGATTACATTTTAAGTGGTAACTTAAATGTTGGTAGTCTCATCGAAATACAAGCTTCAAAAGGATATCGAGAATCGACTATTGCCAAAGTTATTGATTTAATTGAAAACTCTACGAATCGTAAAGCTAAAACAGAAAACTTTATTACTAAGTTTGCTCGTTATTATACACCTTTAGTTACATTGGCTGCCTTTCTAATGTTTTTAATACCTACAATACTTGATTCTGCGAATTATCAAGAATATATTTATAGAGCTGCTATCTTCTTAGTAATTAGTTGTCCTTGTGCTCTTGTTATTTCAATTCCACTATCATATTTTGCAGGAATTGGAGCAGCAGCTAGAGAAGGTATTTTATTTAAAGGTAGTACATTCTTACATATGATTACTAATGTCGGCACAATTGGCCTTGATAAAACAGGTACACTAACACACGGTAATTTCACTGTTGGAGAATATTCAAGTGATGAAACATTAAAAATCGCCGCAAGTATTGAAAGATACTCCAACCACCCAATAGCTAAATCAATTGTTGATTATTACAAAGGTGATTATTATGAATTCGAGAATGTTGAAGAAGTTCCTGGACTTGGATTAATCGTAAAAAATGAATTGGGTACAATCTTAGTTGGTAACCGTAAATTAATGAATAAGCATAATGTAAAAGTAAAAGACAAAAAAATAATGATTGGATCAAATGTTTTTGTTAGTATGTATGGTAAATACATTGGAAGAGTAATTGTTAAAGACAAAATTAGAGGTTCTTCATTCAACGTTATTAGAAGATTAAGCCGTAGGTATAACGTAACAATGCTAACTGGTGATAACGACTTAATTGCTAAAGAAGTTGCACAATCACTTGGTGGAATAGATTATGAAAGTAATTTATTACCAGAAGATAAAATTAAATTCTTTAATAATATCAAAACAAAAAAATTAAAAATGTTTATTGGTGATGGAATTAACGATGCTCCACTACTTAAAAATGCTGATATCGGAGTAGCTATGGGTAATGGTAGTGAAATAGCAATTGATGTTGCAGATGTTATAATAATGAGTGATGACTTAAATTTAGTTGAAAAAGCATTTAAAATTGGCCGTAAAACTAAAAATATTGTTTTCCAAAACATTATTGTATCACTTGGTGTTAAGTTTTCATTCCTAATTCTTGCTGGATTTGGATATAGTACAATGTTAATGGCAATCTTTGCAGATGTAGGTATTACTCTAATAGCTGTTTTAAATAGTTTAAGAATCATTTATTCTAGGAGGCAAAAAAATGAGTGAAGAAAAAAAAATACAAAATTTAACAGAAACTGTTCAATTATTTAAAATTTTCAGTGACTTAACAAGACTACGAATAATTGATTTACTTTATACTGGAGAACATGCTGTTCAAGCAATCGCAGATGCATTAGAAACAAGCCAATCTGCTATCTCACATCAATTAAAACTCTTAAGAGATATGAATGTAGTTAAAACTAGAAAAGCTGGTAAACAAGTAATATACTGTTTAAGAGATAGTCATATTAAAGAAATATTCTTAATAGGTTATGCTCACGCTACTGAATGTAATAAATAATATCAAAAAAAAGACGAAAATTATCGTCTTTTTTTTGATATTTATAAAACTATTGATGTTTTACTAAAGCATATTTTTTCTTTCCTCTTCTAATAACTGTAAAGCTGTCATCAATCGCATTTTCCTTTTTGACCATAAAATCTAAATTAGTTGCTTTTTCACCATTAACTGATACTGCACCATTATTAATAAACTCTCTTGCTTCACGTTTACTTGAAGCAAGTTTCGCCTCAATTAATAAATCTACTAAATTCATATCTTGAGAAATGGTAATTGATGGAACATCTTTAAATCCATCCTTAATTTCAGATACTGATAAAGATTTAATATTGCCACTAAATAATGCTTTAGATATTCTAACCGCAGATTCATATTGCTCTCTACTATGAACAAGTACAGTTAATTCTTCAGCTATTTTTCTTTGAGCTAAACGCTCGTGTGGAGCGCTTTTAAATTGTTCAATAATTTCTTTTGTTTTTTCGACACTCATAAATGTAAATTTCTTTAAATAACTTATTGCATCTTTATCAGGAGTATTAATCCAGTATTGGTAAAACTCATAAACTGATGTGCGATTTGGATCAAGCCAAATTGCTCCACTTGCGGTTTTTCCAAATTTTGTACCATCATCTTTAGTAAGTAATGGCCAAGTGAATCCGTATCCCTTTTTATCACGTCCAAGCATTTTTCTAATCAATTCAAGTCCGGCGGTAATATTTCCCCATTGGTCTTGACCACCTATTTGCATTTTACAGTTTTCTTCTTTATATAGATGCATAAAATCAAGTGATTGAATTACTTGATATGAAAATTCTGTAAAGCTTATTCCATTTTCTAAACGTGATTTTACTGATTCTTTACTCAACATATAATTGATATTAAAATGCTTCCCAATATCTCTTAAAAAAGTGATAATATCAAATTTTGAAATCCAATCATAATTATTAACAACTTTCGCTGTAGGAAGGATTTTTTTAACTTGTGCGGTTATTGCTTTTCCATTTTTTAATGATATTTCTAAAGTTAACAACTGACGTTCATCACTTCTCCCACTTGGGTCTCCTATTAGCCCTGTTCCTCCACCAATTACTAAGATTGGATGGTGTCCTCTATCTTGTAATCTTTTCGAAACTAAGTAAGACATTAAATGCCCTACATGTAAGCTATCAGCTGTAGGATCCGCTCCTACATAAAAAGTCATTTTTTCCTTTTCAAGTACCTTTCCAATTTCTGGATCTGTAATATCAAATATTAAATCTCGCCATTTTAATTCTTCTAATAAATTCATTTTTGTATCCTCCTAAATAAATATAAAAAGTTCGCCCTAGAAAAGGACGAACTTTAAGAAATTTCGCGGTACCACCTTAATTCTAGATATAAAATCTAGCACTCATAAAGATAACGGATTTACCGTCTGCACTTTTCCTTGCAGAAGCTCCTAAGTGTATAGAATATTAGTTAACCTTAGTTTCCACCAAACACTAAGTCTCTATTGATAACTTATTATATTCCTCTTTTAATCATCGCTTTATAATGTTGTTTTTCTTAACACTATTGAATGTGGTAATTTAATAACTTTTTCTGATATATCTTCATTGTTCATTAGTTTTGTTAGCAATCTCATACCAACAGCTCCTAAATCATAAATCGGTACATCAACACAAGATAATTGAGGTCTTGCAAGCCTTGCATATTTAGTATTTTGGAATCCACAAATTCCAAGTTCCTCTGGTATTTTTACATTGTTTTCAAAAGCAACATTCATAAATGAAATTGCGATTGAATCTCGAACTGCGATAACACCATCAACTTTATTATCTTTAAAATACTCATTAAAATGTTCAGTATTAATAGATATTCTTCCTGATGTTCTCATTATGCTTTGTTTTAATCCTGCTTCTTTCATTGCTCTTAAGTAACCAGCTTCTTTTAAATCATTCACCATATATTTTCTAACCGTCGAAATCATAAATATATCTTTACGACCTTCTTCAATTAATTTTTTAGCGATTTCATATCCTGCTCTTTCATAATCAATTGAAACAGATGGGATTTCATCACTTCCAGGATAAAATGTATTAGTAAGTACTACTGGAATTTGATATGTGTTTTTAATTGTTTTCAGAAAATCATATTGTTTTTCATTGATTTCATCATTTAAATATAAAATTCCATCAACTTGTGCAGCGATGATTTCTCTTAAGATATCTTCCTCACTTGCCTCTTCACTTTCTAATATATATAGTAAAATTGAATACTTATATACACGGGCAATATCGGCAATTCCATTCATCATTTCTGCAATACTTGCTCGTCCCATATCAGGAACAACAACTGCAACAATTGTCGATTTTCTACTTGCAAGTCCCCTAGCAAAGGCATTTGGCTTATATCCCAATTCTTCAATAACCTTTAGAACTCTCTCTCTTGTTTCTGGTTTAACTTTTTCAGGATTATTAATTGCTCTTGATACTGTAGCAAGCGAAACTCTCGCCGCTCCAGCTACATCATAAATAGTTGCTTTACTCATAATTAAGCACCTTCTTTCATCAGTATGATTATATCATAAGTGAAAATGTTTTCAATAAAAAAGGTATTTTTATGAAAACTTTTCATAAATTTGTGCAACTTGCACAACTGACTTTCTCTTCGATTATGAATAATTATATTAAAAACACCATCCGAGATGGTGTTTTCTCTTATCTACGTTCTTTGATACGAGATTTTTTAGAAGATAATCCTCTGATATAGAATAGTTTAGCTCTACGAACTTTACCTCTTCTAATAATTTTGATTTCTTCTACTAGTGGTGAATGGATTGGAAATGTTCTTTCAATACCAATACCATAAGATATTTTACGTACTGTGAATGTTTCTCCGATTCCTCCACCTTGTCTTTGGATTACTAAACCTTCAAAAATTTGGATTCTTTCTCTGTTACCTTCTTTAATCTTTACAGATACTTTTACAGTATCTCCAGCTCTAAATACAGGTACATCTTCTTTTTGAAAATCTTTAGTAACATCATTCATTAATTGCTGAGACATAATATCACTCCTTACTTTTACATTTGCTCATAAGGATTTTCCAAAGCGGAGCAAAATTTATTTAGATTTAACAGCGTTTTTCATTATATCATAACCCCATATGATATACAATAGATATTTTTACTTAAAAGTTACCTTTTTATATGAGTTGTATTTATGGCCATCAACATACAAAAATATATTATATGTACCACTCAATTCTTCTTCATTTATTCGGTATGTAACATAGCGTTCATCACCATCAATTATGATTGTACACATTGCTGTGTATGTATTACTACTCGTTGTTATGAAATATTCATATCGATTACTATCATTTTCTAGTACAAGATAAACTATTTCATCTTTATCAAACACTCCTTGCACAACTAAGCGATTACTTTCTTTTATAAAATTAAGATCATATCTTGGAGGAACTGTGTCAAAGAGATTGAAGTTTGTTTCAATTTCTCCTTCTATAACATCAGTAACTATTAAGTTACCAATTGTTCTAGCAAGTCCTAAATTAGAACTAGTTAAGTCATTATATAAAGATATTTTATTTGCTCGATAAAAATGGTTTGAAACTTCTAAACGATAAACTATTTCATTATCTAATACTTCAATTGTTATGGAATTTAAAGTAGCGTATTCAAAATCTTCACTTAAAAATACCGGTATATTCAATACTTCTCCAAAGACAGAACTGTGACCTCCACTATGGATAAGATAATTATCCTCAGCGTAGTAAGCAACATTTGAAATATAAGGGCTATAGAAATCACTTCCTAGTTCTTTTCCAAATTGATATATTTGCTCGATTGTCATGTTTACAGTATCAATATCGTAAATTACTCCTCTTGAGTAATTATCGTTTGCTGAGATATCAAATTCTCTTAATTTAGTTTTATTATTACCATTATCAAATAAGAAAATATTTCCATTTTCTAAAACAAGTGCTGAATGTTGGGCGTACTGCCATTCAAAATCTGGGCCAATTGGAGTAAAGAAATAGTCATTTACAATTTCAGATCCCCAATTGGTTGGATCTCCAATAATCCAGTTAAGTTCATTTGATGTATAGCCGATACTAATAACTGCATCTTGATGACGCCCTGATAAAATAATTGAGTCTGTTGTTTCATCATAAAAGATACTATTATTATGAAACCAATCGTAGGTTGTCCACATTTCTGCCATACCATCAAGTTCTGGTAAATAATCTGCGATATCCCAAGAGCGTAAAATAGCTCCGGTAATTCTATCCATTTCAACAACGATATCTTCTACTGTAGTGTCAAAATCAGATGAAGCAATTAATAAATTACCATTATTCATTTCATAAACATCATGATGATATCCACCTGGTAAAAGATATTCAGTATAGATTTTACCTAAATAGTCTATTTCGTATAATCCGGTTGTATAGTATGGATCAGAAATTACTTTATTAGTTCCAAGTAACAAATGCCCATTATTAAGTGATATTGGTGCCCAAGATAAGTTAGTTGATAAATACCATCTAACATCTCCAGCAAAGTCATAAGCTACTGGCAAAGAACCTAGTGCTGGCATCAACATCATTAAATCATCACCAAAGTATTCATATGTTGTATCAATTACTGTCGGTAATTGAATTTCGGGAGGTAAAGAATGAGTTGGTATTTTTAAAATTGAGATTAACTCTTCACCTTCAGTTGTTATTTCATATAATGTAATTGTATTTAAATGTCCTGGGTAAAGACCATAAACAGGAATAAAATGATGAGTTGTTTTTGGTGTTACAAATTCAATATTTGCTTCTTCTGTTTTTCCTGTAATTACTAATCGATAACTAATAGCTTCTAATGTTTCAAACATTACTAATCCTGATAAAGGAGCTATATCGTAAGGGTCTAATACAAAATAGGGATTTTCTACAGAAAAATTCCCAGCTTCATATTCATCTAAGAAATTCTCTTCAGATTGTTGTTGCAATTGAATAATTGAACCTTCTGTTTCTACAAAAGTAGCTCTAGGATTAGATAATCCAAAAATTAGAAATCCAACTAAAAGAACGGTAATCAAAAATCCGTCAATAATAATTAACAAGTTATCTTCTACAAAAAACTTCTTAAATACTTCTTTATTCATCACCATGCTCCTCCCTATATTTATTATACAGATCAATTCTTCTTTCTTTTGTTCGTTTTATTGATTCATTTTCGCGCCACTCTTTAATTAGTTTATGATTCCCTGATATTAAAACATCAGGAACTTTTTTACCCCTAAATTCACTTGGTCTAGTGTAATGAGGATGTTCCAGTAAATAATCATTAAATGAATCGAAGATATGCGATTCATCCTTATTAATTACTTTGGGAATAAGTCTTGTAATAGAATCTATTAAAGCCATTGCGGCAATTTCTCCACCAGTTAAAACGTAATCTCCGATAGATACTTCTAAGTCAAATAAATCTCTAATTCTTTCATCATATCCTTCATAATGGCCACATAAAATAATAATGTGTTCTTTATCTCTTAACTCATATGCTTTTTCTTGATGAAAGGTTTTTCCCTGAGGAGTAACTAATATCTTTAAAGCTTTTTCTTGGCCTTTTATACTCATTAAAGCATCATAGACCGGTTCAACACAAAGAACCATACCTGGTCCTCCTCCATAAGGAGAATCATCAACTTTTTTATGTTTGCTTTTACTAAACTCTCGATAATTTATAATCTTTATTTCAACTAAGTTATTATCAATTGCTTTTCCCAAAATGGATTCACTTAAAAAACCATCAAACATTTTCGGGAACAAGGTTAAGACATCAATTCTCATAATAGTCCCTCCCACATAATAATATTTAACTTATTATCTTTTTTATTCACTTCTTTTACAAACTCTTTTCTAAAAGGAATCAATACCTCTTTTTCTTTTGTTTTTACAACTAGGACTTCACCTTGTGGATAATCTCTTATATCAATACACTTACCAATAAGTTTATCGTCATGATAAACTTCCCTTCCAATTATTTGACCAAAGTAAAATTCATCGTTATCTAATTTATGAATTAATTCTTTGTTTATGACCAAGTCACAGCCTTTAAACTTTTCAACTTGGTTAATATTATCAAACTCATCAAAAGCTAGTAAATCTAACGATTTGACTTCTTTATGAGACTTGACAGTTACTGAAATATAGTCACGTTCAAAAGCGATATATAAAGGAGCTCCTTTATGATATCTTTGTTCTTTGAAGTCGGTAAATGATTTAACTTTTAGTGTTCCATTTAACCCATGAGTATTAACTATTTTTCCAATTACAATTAAGTCCATAGTTAGTCACCTCTTATTTTTGAAACATAATTCTTTCAGATTGGAATAATTTATTTAAGATGTATATAAAGATTGTAACATATACTAAACTTGTTGAAATAGTAATAATAAATGCCGTAATCGAAATATCAAATGTTAAAATTGCGATAATCATGTTTACTGAGCTATATATCGGCGTAAAGTAAATCCACAAATCATTACTTGCTTCACCACTGAACATTGTACTTATTCCTAATGCCATACTAATAAAATAGAAAGGCAAAATTAACATTGAAGCTTCTTTTATTGTTTTTGCGTATGCGCTTATTACTGAAATTAGTCCAACTATAACTAAAACTGTTGCTAGTAAGACAGCAAATAAATAGATATAATCACTAATCCCATAAATAAATACATCTAGTGTACCACCAGAACCTGAAGTTAAATTTGGTAAACTAAGCATTATTCCAATAAAAGAACTTGTTGCACTAAACATTGAAATAACTGATAAGCTTAAAACTTTCCCGATTGCAATTTCACTTCTTTTAACAGGGGTTATAAGAAGTGTTGCAATTGTTCCTCTTTCTTTTTCACCCGCTATAGAATCTGGTCCAATACTCATTGCTCCACTAAATAGAAACATAATAATTAACATTGGTAATAACATTGCAAAACCTTGCCCTGCTGCTTTTTCTTCATCCATAATGACTTCTGAATCTAACGTAAAGGCGTAATATGAATCTCCGTATCGATCTAATCCGATAACATTCGCATATGAATGTAAAGCATTAGCAATAACACTAAATGTATACTCACTATATTTTTTACCTGGATTATAATAAATCAAGATATCAGAAACAATAAGATTATCAACATCGTCTTCAAACGTTTCTGAGAAGATTATTAACATATCAACTTCTCCAGCTAGTATTTGTGCTTCTAACTCTTCATGATTACTAGAATTATAATCATAAAATTCTGGATTAATCTCTTGAGTATCAAGAAAATTTTCGATTTCAGCTGGCATATTCTCAGTATAGATAATCATTGTATGTTCTGTGATATCTTCATATTCATTGCCTATTGCACTACCAATAAATGTATACATAACATAAATAGCAAGTCCTGGTAATAAAATAGCTGTGAATACTAAACGACGATCGCTCATTACACGATAAAATTCTTTCTTAAATATTGTTAAAACGTTTTTCATTAGTTCACACCCCCAGATAACTCTTCTTCTTTAACAAGATCAAAGAAGATTTCTTCTAGGTCATTATTTGGGCTTGTTTTTAAAACGTTTTCTAATGTATCGCAAATTTTCATTTTACCATTAATAATAATTCCTACTCGATCGCATAGTTTATCAACTACACTTAAAATATGTGTTGATAAGATAACTGTTTTACCACTTTCTTTTAGTTCAATTAAATAGTCCATTACACTTCTCGCAGTAAGCACATCTAACCCATTAGTTGGTTCATCAAATATGATAAAATCAGGATTATGAACTAAGCTTATCGCAATACTTACTTTTTGTTTCATTCCTGTCGATAAATCTCCTACTTTTACTTCCTTAAATTCTTCAATTCCAAATTTTTCAAAAAACACAATTTTTCTTTCTTCAATTATTTCTTCTTCTATTCCGTGAAGCCTTGAAAAATATGTATATAAATAGTTAGGAGTAAAATGGTCTTCTAGTTTTAGTTCACTAGTTAGAAATCCGATTTTTCCACGCACACTTATCGAATCATTTTTTACACTACTTCCCCCAACAATAATATCTCCTTCATCTGGCTTAATCAAAGTAGATATAGCTCGTAAACAAGTTGTTTTACCAGCACCATTTGGTCCTAATAATCCGAATATTTCCCCAGGATAAGCAGTGAACGATAAATCATTAACTGCGACTTTTAACTTTATATTTGTTTTTTCTATTTTTTGTTGTTTTTTTGATAATCTAAATGTCTTTTTTAGATTACTAACTTCTAGTGTATTCATATTGTCCTCCTACAGTAATTTTCCCATCACAAGCAAATCAATATAATTATTATCAACGAAGAACCCGTTTCTAATTATTCCTTCTTTTTCAAAACCTAGAGATTCATAAAGATGAATAGCACTTAAGTTATCTATTCTTACTTCTAAATCCATTTTTGTTTTTTGAAGTTCAATTGCTCTTTTAATAAGAGCTTCCATTACAATTCTTCCTAGTCCTAAATTTTGATAATCCTCTAGGACTGATATTCCGAGTGATACACGATGGTTAACTCTTCTTAAGTTATTACCCTGAAACTCAGCAGTACTAATCACAAGATTATCATCAAGCACAACCATAAAACAAGCATTAGGTGAATCAAGTGCCATTTGAATAAACTTTTCTTCTTGCTTAATTGTAAATTTAAATTCATCTGGTTCTCTCATTAAATTTTTAGATTCAGCGTTAATTTTTCTCATATATTCTACTAAGTTTTTGGCATCACTAATTTGGGCATCTCTGAGTATTACCTTACATCCGTTTTTCAAAGTATACTTCATAGTTTCACCTCGTATTCATAATTATACTACATTTAAAGATATTATAAAAATATAACCACAAAAAAATAGACCCGAATTTCGGGCCTAAAATGAATCAATATTAATTGATATTTTCTTGTGCTCTCTTGAAGCACTTGCATATGCGATTGTTCTAATTGCGTTCGCAATTCGTCCGTTTTTTCCAATTACTCTCCCAAGATCATCTTGATGAACAATAATTTGGATTGTAAGCATTTTATCATCCTCGGAAAACTTCTTCACCATTAGGTCTTCTGGATGCATGACTAATGGCTGAACTAAGTCGTTAATTAATTTTTCATAATTGACTGCCATTTTAATACTCCTTATTTAGCTTCTTTGTTTGATCGAATTCCAGCTTTAGCAAAAAGGTTTTTAACTGTATCTGTTGTAATTGCACCTTCATTTAACCATTTTTTAGCTAACTCTTCATCGATTCTAACTGCTACAGGTTCTTTAGTAGGATCATAAGTACCTATAATTTCTAAGTATCTACCATCTCTTGGACTTCTTGAATCTGCTGCGACTATTCTATAGAAAGGACGTTTTTTAGAACCGTATCTTTGTAATCTAAGTTTAACTGCCATTGTGTTATTTCCTCCTTAATATTTTTTCAACTACCAAAGTATAACACCACTTTGATGGGTTGTCAAGTATTTTTACTTGACATCAAATTCTAATCGATATTCATCGTTTTCGAACAATGATTCTTCAACTCTTCTGACTAATTTAAGCTTTAATAATTCCTCCGTTACTCGGCTTTGATCTTCTTTATTTAAGTATAGTATTGCGTATCTTCTTTTTTTTGTGTAATACTTAATTTCTCCAAATTCAGCTATTTGTTTAATTGCTTTCGGATTTCTAAAATATACAACCAAGCTTTTTCTATCAACCATAACTCTGCTCCTTTAATGTTTGTTTATTAGACCTATCTCATTAGGATATTTAATTTTTGGTGATACACTAAGTGCGATTTTACGTGAGATATCATCTAATACTTTTTGGATTTCTTTTTCAAGTTGTTTATATTCGCTAATAATAACATTCTTGAATAGATTTTCTTTTGATTTTGCTAGCGACATTCTAACTTCTTTTAAATCAGGATGATATTTACCATATTTAGAAATTTCATCATATTTCTTTTTCGCCTGATCAAAATCTTTAATAAGAATAATAATAGTTTCATCTATATCAATTATCTTCTTAAGCTCTAATAACCTTACATACTCTTTCTTTTCTTTTATTTCGTCTACTAAATCGTATACTGCATTTAAAACATTTTCTTTCATTTTATCACCATATCATAAGTATATAGGTTATATGTTTTTGTTTCAAGTAAAATAACTTTAGTAATTATTAGAAGTAAGAATAGGTAAATAGTAACATAAAAACAAATTTAATTAGGTAGTAATTCTTAATTTAATTATTTATAACTTTGTTTGACACTATAATGTATTAAACATATAATTAATATGGTAAAATATACATATACTTATAGAAAGAAGTGCGTGCGATGAAAAAGACCAAATTGTTTTTCACTTTAATGCTTTTTATTTTGTTTTCTATTACGGCGACAAAGTCGCCAGTAAATACAGCTGAAAGAAAGGTTATTTACTTTAAAGAAGCTACTTGTTTGGTTTGCTCTGAGCTAATTGGATACCCTAATGGATTAGCTGGGGATTATATAGAAGATGATGATTATATAAAGAAAATTCAAGACCAAGGAATTACAGTTGAAATTCATGACATTATAGCAAGTGAAGACTCAGGTGACTTATTCGCAGCTTATAATGTTGCTTATGGAATAAGTAAAAGTAATGCCTTTGTTCCAATAATTTTTGTTGGAGATCAGTATTTTAATACTTTGTCTTCAATTCAAAACGCTGTTGATGATAATACAGTATTTGATTTAAGTGATGATCCCTTGCGTGATGTAGCTGTTATTCAAGGCCAAATATTTGATGATATCACGGGGATAACAGGTTTTGCTGTTGTGCTATTTGCTGGACTATTAGATGGCTTTAATCCTTGTGCTATCGCAATGTTATTACTCTTTGTTAGTTTACTAGGTTTTAGTGATAACAAACGTGTTTTAATCTTAGTAAGTGTTACTTATATCTTTGCGTTGTTTGTCTCATATTTTTTAATTGGAACATTCTTATTAAACTTCTTAATAATATTTGCTGCTCAAGCTCTAATATTAAACACCATTATTAGTTGGTTTATGGCTTTACTTTGTTCTTTCTTGTTCTTCTTTAATCTCTATGATTTCTTTATGACAAGAAGTCAAAAATATGGTAAAGTAAGAAATCAACTTCCTAAATGGATCCAAAGATATAATAAAAAACTAATCAAAGCTTTTACAAATATAATAAATGATGAAGATAACAAAAAAGGACTACTTTCAGTTTTAGCCCTTACTTTTATTTTAGGAATTACACTTAGTCTAACTGAATTAGTTTGTACCGGACAAATCTATTTAGGTATCATCTATGGTATTCATTATTTAGATAGTTTTTATGCTTATGTTGCTTTATTCGCTTATAATGTTATGTTTATTGTTCCTTTAGTTATTATTGCTGTTATCGCAATTAAAGGTAAAGGAGTAATGTCTACTAGTAACTGGATTAGAGAACATCTCCATATAATTAAATTATTAAGTGCACTATTCTTTTTAGTTATCGCTGTTTATTTTTTCTCAAGAATATTTTAATAGGGGGACTATATGAAAGAAAAAATTATTATTAAAAGAGGTAATAGTATTTTGTATGATGGCACTATCTTAGATATGCCGATTAAAGAAGAAAGTATCATTGAAAGAAGTATGGAAGTATTTGGTGATGAAGATCCTTGTGTTATCCATATGTCTTTTGTTGTTAAGGAATTAGTAACTGATTTACTGGACATATTTGAAGATAATAATACTACTCTTTTAAATGTTTCAGATTATCCTGATCAATTAAGTTTTATTAACTTTGATGACTTAACCAATATTACTATCGAGTTAGTGGGGCGAAATAAATGAAAGTATATTTAGATAATGCTTCTACTACAGGCGTTACTGAAGAAGTCCTTGAAGTAATGTTACCTTTCTTCAAAGAAGAATTTGGAAATCCATCTAGTTTACATAAAGCGGGAATCAGAAACAAAAAAGTCGTTAATAATTCTCGAACTAAAATAGCTGAATTACTAAATTGTAAAAGAAGTGAGATTTTTTTCACAAGTTGCGGGACTGAATCTATTAACTGGGCTATCAAAGGAATTGCTTCTAACAATAAAACGAAAAGTGATATCATTACTACTAGAGTTGAACATCACGCTACGCTTAATAGTTGTAAGTATTTAGAAGAAAGAGGATATACACTTCTTTATGTCGATGTTGATAAAGAAGGTTTTATCGATTTAAATCATCTAAGATCTTTAGTTTCAGAGAACACCTTAATAGTTAGTCTTATTATGGCAAATAATGAAATTGGAACAATTCAAAATGTTAAAGAGATTAGTGATATTTGTATAAAAGCAAGTACTTATTTACATATTGATGCCGTTCAAGCAATATGTCATACTTCTTTAAATATTAACGAGTTAAATGTTGATTTATTAAGCATCTCAGGACACAAGTTTCATGGTCCTAAAGGAATTGGTCTTTTGTATATTAAAGAAGGCACTAAAATAGCGCCTTTAATCCATGGTGGTCAACAAGAACAAAAACTCCGTGCAGGGACTGAAAATATTGCCTTTATAGCCGGTATGGCCAAAGCACTTGAAATCGGACTTGATCATTTAGAAAGCTATCAAGAAAGATTAAATACTTATTCTCGTATGTTCTTAAAAAGACTTGATGAAGCAAAAATTGATTATTTATTGAATGGACCAGAAATTGGTGAAAAAAGATTACCAGGAAACTTAAATTTATCCTTCAAAGGAATTGATGGAACATCTCTTGAATACCTCTTAAATCGAAAAGGAATTTACACTTCAACGGGCAGTGCCTGTGATAGCCAATCAATTGAACCAAGTCATGTACTTGTTCAAATAAAAGTTCCGGAAGACTATATAAATGCCACCATTAGATTCTCATTGGGAAGTGACACAACGTTTGAAGAATTAAACTATGTTATTGATAATCTAATTCATATTGTTAAAAAAGAAATATAAAAAAGGCCAATGGCCTTTTTTTATATTTTGTAGTCAATAATTTCTTTGTATTCACCTAATTTAAGGGATTCATCTAATACAATTTGACCAATCTGTACTCTCTTTAAATAGATAACTTTATTATTAAAATGCTCTACCATTCTCTTTACTTGATGGAACTTACCTTCTTTGATTGATAAATAAAATTCATAGTCGTTTAGTTTTTCAATAATTGGGGAGAGAGGTTTAAAAAGGTAATCTCTTCCATCAAGAATTTCATAGTCACCTTCAAGTACTTTTGGATTATTAAATTCTTTTTCTACTCTGACAAAATACTTCTTATAGACATCCTTGCTCGGAGTAATTATATTGTGTAATAACTTACCATCATTTGTTAGTAAAAGTAATCCCTCTGTATCTTTATCTAATCTCCCAGCTATACTTAATCTAAATCTTGAGTAAGGTTCTCTAATTAGCTCGAAGACCGTTTTTTCTTTACCGTCTTTGTTTGCACTAAGATACCCACTTGGTTTATTTAGCATAATTAGTATTGATTCTTTATAGTATACTTTTTCACCATTAAATACCACTTCATCAATGTTAGGGTCAATCTTAAAAGAGGCACTTTTAATAATCGTTTTATTTACTAATACAAGTTGACGTTTTATCGCTTTTTGAATCTCTGATCTTGTTCCATATTTTAAGTTTGATAAGAAACGATCTAGTCTCATATTACACCTTCTTTATATTCTTTTAATTCAAGCTTTTCGCTTTCAAAAATCACAACCAGCACCGTCATCACTACAATTGAAAAATATAAATACACATTAAAATATGAAAGTCTAGATATTAGAATTCCTATTTCTACATCGGTATTCCTGTACAATTGAACTACTAATAAGTAGATTATCTGATGACTTGTCATAGCTAATACTATCGATAATAATAATTGCACACCAATTAAGCGTAACCCATTATAAACAAAAGCGTAAATCATAAAAGAGAAAAGTGCAAACACTCTAATAGCAGGTAATATTCTTCTAAAAATAATACTTCTTTTCGTCATGCAGGGCACGTCCTCTTGTATATCCTATTTTACCATAAATAAGGATAATAACTACAATAAAAATCTTAGTTTCTAGAACTAAGATTTTTGTTTAAGTATATTTTTTTATTGTCTTATAAATAGAGTAACCTGAAATTTTTGTAAATTCTTTATCCAGCTGTTTTTCTGTTGATACTGAATTTATAATTTTTCTAAATTTTTTATGTTTTTTAAGCAATAAATCTTTATCAACTTTTCTTTCATTAGCATCTTCTATCATCGCTAAAAATTCAATTAAGAAAATTGCTTCTTGTTTTGTATATAAATCAAAATCAATTGGATAAGTATACATTATCAGTCTCCAAAACTAATTCCTATTGCTTTAGCTGTTTGAACGAGTTGTCCATTAACATCAACATGTTTTTTTCCACCTTTAGATGTTTCACCAACTGCACCTTCACCAACAACTTCAGTTAAAGGAATACTTGTGATTTTACGACCTTTTAATTGAAGCATTAATCCTGATTTTCCAGCCATTAATAACTCAACAGCTTGAACACCAAACATTAAACCTAAAGATCTATCAAATTGAGATGTTACTCCACCACGTTGAAGATAAGCAAGGTTTGTGTATCTAACTTCGTGATGAGGAATTAATTTTTGTAATTGACGTGTTATAACGTCTCCTACTCCTCCAAGTCTAACAGTATCAGGGCTGTCTTCAACTACTTCTCTGACAAAAACATCTCCACCAATTGGTCTAGCACCTTCACTAACAATAATGATTGTGAAGTTTCTACCAAAAGCATCTCTTTGAGCTACTTTATCTACTATCTTATTAATATCATAAGGTATTTCAGGAATGATGATTACATCAGCACTTCCTGCAAGTCCACCTTCAAGTGCAAGCCATCCTGTAAGTCGTCCCATAACTTCTACTACCATAACTCTATCATGTGAAAAAGCAGTTGTATGGATTTTATCTAAGGCATCACAAATTGTTTCCAGTGATGTATTAAATCCAAATGTAACATCAGTTGCTGGTAAATCATTATCAATTGTTTTAGGTACACCAATGATTGGCACACCTTTACGGCAGAAATCTCGAGCACTTGTTAAAGTTCCATCTCCACCAATAACAACCAAGGCATCAACACCTAGATATTCTAAATTCTTAACTGCTTCATCAGATACATCTTTATATTCAAATGATCCATCTTCTTTTCTAACACGATAATTAAACAAATTATCCTTATTAGAAGATTTCAAAATAGTCCCACCTTCATGTAAAATTCCTGAAACAGCTTTTAAGTCCAAATTTCTATATATGTGGTTAATAAGTCCCGAAAATCCTTTAGTAAATCCGACAACTTCAACGCCATATTTAGTAACCGCAGCTTTTGTAATTCCATTAATCACAGCATTAAGACCACTACAATCTCCACCACCTGTGACAATTCCTATTTTTCTAATTTCTTTCATCTAATCACTCCATCCAAATATCACTCTTATTATACTTCGTTTAGTTTCGATAGTAAACATATTTACCTCCCTGAAAACGCTTTAATTTTAAATATCTTTAATATTTTCAATAATTTTGATACTTCCAAAAATAAAAATTGCTTTTTGTGTAATCTTACATCAGATTTTGTTATAATATTTGTGAGAGGTGTTAAATATGTTGACAATGAAAGATATAATTAGAGAAGGTCATCCAACTCTTGCGAAAGTTGCAGAGG
>JAUVLT010000089.1 GCA_030600605.1 Mycoplasmatota bacterium | reverse complement strand
GCAGCTGTTGAAAAAGTTAAAGAAGTAATGCCAGAATCAACTGCTGGAAAAATGGCTGTAGGTATGGGTGCTGGTGTTGGTGCTCTTGGTGCAGGACTGGCGGCAAAGAAATATTTAGCGAAACGTAAAGCGGCGAAAGTAGCATAATCAAATTTTAAAATAAGGAGAATAAGTATTATGGAGTTAAAATGTTTGAACAAACTTATGCAGAATGAGATCGTACAGAATCTGGTAACAGAAAATGAGGAAATTATTACTTCAGGATCAGCTCTTTTAGGAGAGTATCCTCAAGTTGTAAAAGATTATGTACTAGAACATCTTGATACATTTATTGGTGAAGATGTCAAATCAACTTATGAAAATATTGTTGTTTTTACTGAAGCATCAGTATCACAGTTTGTCGATGAATTAACTAATCAGATGGTTGATGGTAAACTGATTACTGAGTAGATATTAAAGGAATGCTGTCGGAGTTAGTGCTTCGGCAGCATTAATTATACTATTATGAAAAATTCAATATTTGCAGAGTCTTTAACATTTGGTCGTCAAGCATTACAAAGAAAAAAAATAAAAGATGATTTCGGTCGTCAAAACATTCAACACGAACTTCAAGTTAATCTACCAGAAGTTGTTACTGGAGCAGCAGGGCATTTGTTATCAGCGAAAGATAAAAAGAAAAATGTTACTGAGTCATTTGCTCCATTGATTAAAGCAGCAAAGCCAGCATTAACACAAGCATTAGTTTGGGGATCTGGTTCAGTTGCAGCTACTCTAGCATCTCGAAAAAAACGGAAGCTTTTGACTCCAGAAGAACGCAAGAAAGCTAGAAAAGATCTTTTAGTTAGTGGAGGTATTGGCGCATTAGCTGGAGGTGTTGGTTCAGTTGTATGATTGATGATCCGATGTATAAAAGACAACTTGAGGAGTACAATAAAAAGAAAATATTTAACGATCTAGTCGGTATTACTACTATTAAACCAAAGAAAAAATTGCCGTTAATAAAAAAAAATAAAAAATTATCTAATTCCTTAAAAATTTCCAAGTATGTTTTTCAATCAAAAGGATTACCAACTAATATGATAAGATCAAAGAACAGACAAAAATTATTAATGGCATCTATTCTTGAACAAAATGCAAGAAATATTAAACCCAGACGGCCAAGTACTACTTCATTGGCATATTTAGCCAAACGTAAACCAACTATTAAACGCATGGCAATTAAGGCACCAGCTAGAACACGTACCTATGTAGATAAAACAATTGAATTAGGAAAACGAGCTAAAGCGTAATATCAACTTTAGCTCGTTTAATTTTACTGATCTTTTATGTATATTGGTTTGGAATCAACATATGATGGAACTGGTTGTTGGTTATTACTTAAAACAATTTTTAATGGAACATTTTTAACCCATTCATAGTTTTTCCAAATCGATTCAATATTAGATTCGAAATCAGTTAATAGAATAACCATACTTATATCATCATTTTTTTTATAAGATTTTTCTATACGATTAAATATGTATTTATGACTAGTTCCACCTCGCCCTATAAATTTATAATATATATCACTTATTTTAAGTTCTTCGGCGGTAATGGTTTTATCTTCATGGATATCAATGTCGTGTTTAATAATTCTAACAAGGTCGAAGTGATTTGATGATTGTAGTATAATGCTTCCGAATTTTTTTAAATCATCTTGGTTGATACTTCCAGATGTATCAACACCGATAATTAAGAAACCTGGTTTCAGTTCAGTATCGTTACCAGGTAAGTATATTCCATGAACGTAAAATCTTTTTCTAATATTGCTCCAACTTCTTGAATCTGTACTTGGAACAACAACAGTAGTAATTGCTTGTTGTATAATGTCAGTCCAAGGTATTTTGATTTCGATAATTTTGTTTATTAAATCTTTTAATTTGCCAGAACTTTCACCTCTTTCTTTATTAATAATATTTTGAACAGCCCGAGCTTCTGCTTTTAATGTGTCAGAAGTGTTCTTATCTTCTTCTTGATCTGAACTAGATTTAATATCAGAGATTACCAATTCTGATTGATCACCTATTTCAACTTCAGAAGCATTATTGTTATCAATTAGTCCAACATTATAAATAGATGCATTTTCTAAAAGATATTCATATACTTCTTCTTTAGTTAGGTCTTTATGTTCTAATTCTTTTATTATAAATGCACTAGATGGTATTGCGGCAGGTATCTCATCATTATCTACGGCTGATTTCAGTGTTGTATTAATTACATGATCAGCGGCTAAGTTAAATAATATGTGATTTCGAGTTTTACAACGATAGGTATCACCATCAATAATATGAAGAATCTCATGTAGTAGAATAAATTCTAATTCTTCGATGGAGTGTTCGTTGATGAAGTTTTCATATATATTAATGTGTGGTTTACCATCTTGTACGAATGTGTAGGCGGTTAATACTTTCTCAATTTTATTTTTATTTTTATTAACCTCTAATACATTATCATATATAATATTTTTTAAAATATCTATTTGAAAATTATAAATTAAACACCCAAATAACTTAAAGTCTCGAATATTTAATATTTTTAAAACGGTACGTCTGAGCTTTTCTATAGGTGTCATATTATTGTTATATCCTTACTAATTCTATTAGCTAATTCAGGATTTTTCATATTAATACCAGTATGTATTTTTATATAGATGTTTCTTAAGTTAAGAGATTTTTCTATAACGGCAATTTCTTTTAGTCCAGTTGTTGCCATTTCTGTTCGTACTTTAGCCAGTTCAAGAATTATTTCTCCCATAATTTTTATATTTGTTTCTCTTTGGGATTGTGAATCTTTTTTTATATAAAGACTAAAGAATTCATTAATAGTTGCCATTGCATATGCATATTGCCCTGTCATGTCGTCTGGAATGATAACATCAATTTCTTGTTTGAAGATTTTTTCAGTTTCGATTTGAGAAAAGATTTTATAATATGCACTGAATTCAGAACTTGCTTCTTCACCAACATTGGCTGTTCCATAGTATAAAATTTGATCTGTTGTAATTTCTTTATAAAAATTTTCCATTGGATTTAACAAATTACTAAATCGAGACCATGATCTGTAAGACGCC
>JAUVLT010000110.1 GCA_030600605.1 Mycoplasmatota bacterium | reverse complement strand
TTATCATATCAATTAAGTCTATTGATAAGTTTTGGTCAATGTTTAAGGCTAGATTATTTCTAGCAATCATTATGTAATCTGTTGAATACCCATCTTCAAATGCTTTGTTAAATTTGCTATATGTCCACAAATCCCACGCATTAGTATTCTCATCATAACCATATAATTTATTTAATTCTATAATAATTTCTTCGCTTGTTGGTGTATTATCAATCAATCTCTCAATAGTATTCAAATGAGCTTGTAAATGCCATTTTGGATTTGACACTTCCACTTTACCGTTTATATATGGCTTAGTTTGAATAATCTCACTTGATTGTATATCTTCTCTCAAATCACTAATTTCTAATTGTAATTTTTTATTCACTCTATCTCTCCTTAATATATTTCAATATTATATTTTTTACATCTACATCTAACTTTTGGGGTGTATCATCAAATATTATTGTAGTCATTATTTCTTTTTCTCCTTCGCTTTTTTAATAACCTCATCAATTTTCTCTTTTGACATGTGCATTAAAAACATATCCATTGTATGAAATAAATTATCATTTTCATCAATAATAATAATTGTTTCACCTTTTCTAATTATTCGTGCTATTCCTTCTTTAATTTTCATCTAATCGTTTCCCTCCCCATAAATCTCGTTGTTACAATATTCTTCTATTGCTTCCATATCAGGACTTTCCCACATACTTACTCGATGATTAACACAAATATAATAATCAACTCGCTTTTGCTCCATTATGCGTGAACAACCTATAAATACTATTAACAATATTATTACTATAATCAACATCTTATTTATACTACTTTGTTTTTTCATATCTAATCCTCCTTTTAAAATACTGGTGTTTCATTAGTTTGTGTTTCTTCTTTTGATTCTTCTTTTTTACTGTTTGCAAATATAATTTTTACTTTATGTGCTACTGCGGTTGAACCATATTTTCCGTCATTTGAATATGTTGATGTCTTACCACTAAATTCGATATAAGCACCTTTTTTACCATACTTGTTAAGATAAGTTACACTGCTTCCAAAAGCTTGGCAATTTATAAAATCTGCTCGTTCACGGTTATAATCATCTTCTACAGCAATAGTGAAGTAAACAGTCTTTGTCTTTTTCTCGTTTTTGAGGATTGTTATCTCAACATCTTTAACTAACCGGCCGCAATATTCTACCCTGTTAATTTTTCTCACCCTCGTAAACTTTCAATGAGATTATATCATAACCATATTCTTCTTTTTTGTTAGTGAATCTTGTATTTTTCTTTGAGTAATTGTCAACGGTTAAATGACATTTAAACCCATTTACTTTTTCCATATGTTCGTGGACTTCTTTTTTTGTTTCAAACGCAAAATCTGTGGTTACTTTCCAACCTGCACCTGTATAAAACTTTCCTTCTTTTACAATATATATAATTTTCATATTATTATTTCCTACTTTCTTTTAGTTGTTTTCTTATTTTTAACATCTTGCTTTTAAGTGATTCAAGTTCTTTTCGTTCCTCGATTGTCAACATATACAAACTCATTAATTCGTTGAGTGTTTTTGTTGTAGGGAAACTAATAGATTTCTCGATATTTCTCAATGTAGCAACGGATTGCCCTAACTCTCTGGAAACTATAAAAGGATTCTCAATTCCATTTGATTGTCTAATACTAATTAACAATGCTGACATCTTTGTCTTAACTTTTTTTTCTTCAAATAGCAAATCTTGTGTAGTCATTTTACACCTCTCTCCTGAATTCATCATAACTTTGGTTATAATCCCAGTTTAATTCTCGCATATGATATTTACAATATAGGTCTATGTTCGGTAGCGCTTTA
>JAUVLT010000081.1 GCA_030600605.1 Mycoplasmatota bacterium | reverse complement strand
CTTGCGACATTCGTTTGCAACGCATTTATTGGAGAGCGGCACAGATTTACGGATTATCCAGGTGATACTAGGTCATGCTTCAAGCCGGACCACTGAGATATATACACATGTATCCACCTGTAATATTAGTAATATAAAAAGTCCTGGAGATGATTTTGATTTTTAACATAAATAGTATAAATTTGAAAAGAAAACAGCTGCCCGAAAAGATTGCTAAATCAAACCTGTATTATGTTAAACAGACTGTATCTATCTTATTATGTTTTGGTTAATAAGAAAATGGACCTGTGGATAAAGGCGATATAACGGTAATAGGGTTGGGTTAGCAAGTAGTTAGTAACAAGCTAAAAAGACCATGACCATGAAAAGGATTTTTTTATTTTTGATTTTAGGACTGCTTCTTGACAGTGGATTTTCGCAAGAATCCAAAATCGATGATATTAATAATACTCACAATATATTTCGTTGTAAGGATTATTATAATAAGTATTTTATCGCATCAAATTCTAGTATAAACAATACTCCAATAGGTTTAAGGGTTGGATTTCTTTGTAAAACTGGAGCTTATATTGCATCTCGATTTGGTAGTGGTGAATTGTATCATTCAGATAGTGATCTTGATACAACAAAAACTACTTTGTTTTCAGTTACAGCAGGATTAATAAAGCCTGTTTATATTCATAATAATTTTAGTATTCATGCATTTGTTGGGGCTGGATATGGTCAGTGGTGGAGTTTTCGTTGGGAAAGGTGGACAAGAGAAGGTTATGAAATAGAAGGAGGGCTCATGACATCATATAAAAGGTTTATGCTAAACTTGAGTGCGAATATGTTAGATGGTTATAATACCTATGCGACTTGGGATTTTACAGTTGGATTGGGATATAGATTTTAAAAGACAAAAAGCGCCTGTTACTAACAGCACCTCAAAAGTAATGCGGGGTGAAGTGGCAAATTGAAACAATTTAAATATTAATAAACAACATAGCAGCTTAAAAGTGAAGTACAATTAAAGCCCGCACTACTTTTAGCTGCAGAACGTTGGCGGTAATTTTAAAAAAATGGACAAGTATAATAATCTTGCACTTAGAAATATTGGTAAAATTGATTTTACTCGAATTAAAAATGAATACATAGAACAAAGTATTGATTTTAAAGCTTATAAAAAACAAAAGCTCGAACATTTAGATCAAGACTTATCCACTAAAATTAAGATATATCTTGATTTAAAATACATAATAAAGATTAGAGATAGTATATTGAAGAAAAATTCATCTATTAATAAAAGAATCTTTTTTCGATTAAAAGAGCTCGTAAATGATGGAAAGGTTATTTGTCCATTTTCTGAAAATGTTTTAGATGAAATTTTAAAACAATCAAATCTTAAAACAAGAAACAGAACTGCACAGATTTTAGATATATTAAGCAAGAATATTTCACTAAAATCATTGCAATATATATTAATTAACGAGTTTAAAAATATTCTTATGTTCTGCAATGGACAAGAATTGGAAAAAGTGAACTATTGGGATTATCCCATATCAGTAATAGGTGATATTGACTTTAAAATATCTAATAACATCATCGAAAAAGATTTGGTAAAGATTCTCTTCTATGAAGGTTTAATTACAACAACAATACAAGAATTAGTTTTATTTTATAAAAACATAAAATGTACCATTATTTCTTCTATAGCAGAGAAATGTTTTAGATCAATATCTTATGATGCAAATGGTTTATCTATGGATAAAATAATTAATAATCAATTACATGACTATTTCATTTCAATGGGAAAGGAGTTTGAAATATCTCCAGAAATATTACTCAAAAAAATAGAGAATTGCAATACTAAAGATATCGAAAGAATAGCACCTTGTACTTATGTTTTTTGTTCCTTGCATAGTGAGATGATAAAAGATAGTTCTAAAAAATATAAAAAGAATGATTATTACGATATTATTCACTGTTGTTTAGCAATTCCTACCTGTGATTACTTTTTTACAGAAGATGGGTTTATGCACAGAGTGAAAAATGTTTTGAAAATGGATAAAAAATTTAATGTAAAAATTGAAAGTAAACCTGAAAATATAATTAAATTATTAGATAAAATATAAAGGTAAACAAATAATGATATTTAAGAGAAAGAAAACTGATAAACAGATAAATTTTAAATCAAAATTTGAACTACTGAAACAAGAAAATATAAAAATTCAGGAAAAACTTGAGTTAACTGCCTCAAGAAATAATATTGGCATTGAATTGGAGAAAAATGATCTGATTGATGATGCAATTAAAGTTTATGAAGAAAACGTAGCAGAGGAAGTAATAGCAACACGTTCTTATGAGCGCCTAATGATAATTTATAGAAAAAGGCAAGATTATAATAATGAAATAAGAGTTATTAATATTGCAATTGATGTTTTTTCAAAAGAAAATGAGAATAGATACCAAAGTGCATTGAAAAAGTCAAATAATGAAAAATTAAAAGACCAGATTCATATTGGGCATAAAAACTGCGAAAATGTTCGTGGCAATGATGGTTGGATTATTTATTCTCCTTATCCTGTCAAGAAGTATCAAGAAAGGTTAAAAAAAGCAATTAAACTTAATGAAAATCAAATATAGACCTATGAAAAAAATAACATTATTAATTATCTCTATTTTATTATTAATTACATGTGAGAAAGAGCAAAATGATAATAATGAGGAACAGAAAGTAGTGACTTGTTCTTTTACTTCACCTTCAAATAATTCCATAGTTTATAACAATATAGAAATTAATCTAACTGTAACGACTTCGGAAACTGTTAAAAAAGTTGAATTCTATCTTGACGGTGTGTCAATAGGCTCTGTTATTTCAGAACCTTATACTTTCAAATGGACACCAGAAAATATTGATGCAGGAAATCATAAACTTACTTGTATTGCAATTCCCGAAGAAGGTGAAGATGCTAAATGTGAAATTGATATTACTGTCGAATTAAGACTTGGGGATAGTTTTAAAGGCGGAAAAATATTCCTTGTTGATGAAACTGGAGAACATGGTTTGATTGCTTCTGAAAATGATGTAACTATTAGTAGTAATAATACATTCTTTTGGGGTTCCCATAACCTTATTGGTGCTTCGGATATAAATAATGGGAAAGACAATACTTTAAAAATGGCAAATGCAAGTTCAAGTTATGCTGGATATGCTTTTAAAGATGGTTATGATTTAAACGGATATAATGATTGGTATATACCAGCTCAAGAAGAATTGAAAACATTAAAAGAGAATCGAGATTATGTTGGAGGTTTTGCAACCCAATCAAGTGATGCAAGTTATTGGAGTTCGACTGAGTTAAGTTCGGATAAAGCATTTGCCTTGAATTTTGTAGCATTAATGGGAACAAATGTTACAAAAGAAGTTTATTGTTATAGAATTAGACCGATAAGGGAATTTTAATAAAAACTACCGCCAACAGCAAGTAAAAAACATTGGCGGTGAGGTAGTTAACTGAAAAGAAATTAGTAATTTTGAAATGTAATAGTACTAATAAAATGTTGTAGGTAAATCCGCCAACGATTTTTTACTTGCAAACGTTACCAACAAGCCGAAGAAAGACCAAGACAATGATATTTTTACTACAAGAGAAAAGAAAAGCAGAAAACCCACCGCACAAAGCAAGAATGTTCCAGCCCTTCCCACAACCATCCCTTCGCTTCCACATACTTGCTTTTTTTGCCACCGCTTACATTTGCGTAATCTAAAAGGGTGGATTCTTATTGGAAAAATGTATTTTAGTAGAAAATCTATGGGTTTAAAAAGGGA
>JAUVLT010000079.1 GCA_030600605.1 Mycoplasmatota bacterium | reverse complement strand
CCACAAGGATTTATCAAGTTAAAATATGTTTTATCAGTTGTTACATTAAAGGCTAGTCCATGATAAGTAATATACTTTCTAGCTCTTACTCCAATTGCACATATCTTTGTATTATCTATCCAAACTCCTGGATATTCTTTTTTCTGATAAGCTACAAGTCCATGCTTGCTTAAAGTGTCAATGACAACCTTCTCTAGATTATGCATATAATCACTTAATCTTAAATTAAGTTTTTTAAAATTCACAATAGGATATGCAATTATTTGTCCAGGGCCATGATAGGTAATATCTCCACCACGATCTGTCTTAAACAGTTCAACATCTTTCTCCTTTAACAATTTTTTTGAAACAAGTAAATTATCATAATTACTTCTAATTCCCATTGATAATACATGTTTGTGTTCAAGTAATAGAATAACACCATCATAAATACTATCAAGAACTAACTTATATACTTTATGTTGTAATTCCAATCCATCTTTATAGGATAATCTCTCATTGATTTTAACTATTCTATAATTCATATACACCATCCTATAAGTAATTTTCTTATCGTTTGTTTTCTATTCCTTACAATTCTAAGTTTTGGGGTGCAGTTCAAATTTGTTTATATTGTTTTTTTTATACTAATCAGAAATATTATACCTGAAATTGAATTTTAAAAAATGTTTCTACTAATTTGGGATCAAATTGAGTTCCTGAGCATCTCTTAATCTCACTTAATGCTTCTTCATGACTCAATGCTGGTTTATATATTCTTCCCCTTGTTATAACGTCATATGTATCTACAATACTAATTATTCTCGCCAAATATGGAATTTCATCACCCTTTAGTTCTCCGGGATAACCTGATCCATCCCATTTTTCATGGTGATGAAGTATAGCATTTGATACAATTGCTAATCCTTCAATATTATTAACAATTCGGTATCCTACTTCAGGATGTTTTTTAATAGCATTCCAATCTTCAGTGTTTAATTTTCCAGTTTTATTTAAAATTGCTTGATCTACTCCAACTTTACCCAAATCATGTAATCTTGCTACAAGGAATAGACTATTAATTGTTTCCTTATTTAGTTTAAGTATTCTACCAAATCTTTCAGCCAAAACAGACATATTTCGTGAATGTTCTTTAGATTCAATTTCTTTTTCATCTAAGATTTTTTCAAACGAATTAAGAAGCTGAGACCTGTTTGTATTTCCTTTTTCCATTTTGAATTTATTCATTATTTGTCTACATTGTTTCAATTCTCTATTCAAATCAAACTCATTCTTACTCATAATTGAATAGCCAAATGAAACGGATGGCTTAATAAATAAATCTGAATCATCAAGAATTACATCAACTTTTTTAAAAAGTTCTTCTATTTCAGATACACTATCGTGTTTACACAAAGCAAGGAATTCATCACCTCCCCATCTAAAAACCTCACAAGGACTATCTAATGAACCTAAAATAGCATTTGAAATAATTTTTAGATGATTATCTCCCTCAAAATGACCAAGTGTACTATTTGTAATAGTCATACCATCTACATTTCCTAAAATAATAGTTGGATATTTCTGTTGGTTTTCAAAGAAAAATTTATCAAAGTAGACTCTATTATATAACCCTGTCAAAGAATCATGATTATTGGCATACTCAATATCTTCAATATACTTCTTCTCCCTAAACACATACTTCTTTACCGCTAACATAACCTCAACCATAAGAAAGTAGCTAGTGGCTGGTAACAATACAAAGAATGAAAACCATCCTTTTTTTACCGCGGTCATTATTGGATTATATCCTATGAAAATAATTCCAACTCCAACCGAAATCAACTGTGTTAAAATAGCTAATGATATAATTTCAGTAGCCATTTTTGATTTAGATAATTTTTCAAGTTTTTCACCTCTAAAATGTCCCCAAATCATCGCAATTGTCGCGATTAATGCTGTGTTTACCATTCCAGAAGCAAGTGCTTCACCACCTTGATAAAATCTAAATACCAACATTACAATTGCAGCAATTAACGTTGGCATAAATCCTAAAAAAGCCCCTGAAATAAATAATAGTGACATTCTTGTATCAACATTTATTCCTCCTGGAAGTACAATAGGATTCATCATTGTAAAAATGCCTCCAAGCCCAATTAATAATCCAAATAATATCCTATTTTTCAGTACAAATTTGTACTTTAAATATGAATAAATGAAAACAATACCAACAAGTATTGAAATATTCAACAATGTTTGTATGATGCTATTCAAATCCATTATATCTCTCCTCAACAAAAAAAGCATAAACAAGTTTTTTTTGTTTTTCCTTATATTTCCCAATTTCAGTATAACACACTTACTAATAAGTAACAGGTCACATATGAACCGAGATAGTGCTAGTATATGCTATGTTAGATATTCTTGATTTGCTTTTTCGAAATAGTTTTCCGCTGGTTCCATTACACACATATTCCATAGCTGTATGTATAAAACTACTTAACACTATAATTATCCCAAGTAGTACTAACTGAACATATTGTTTTTGAAGAATTCAAAAACAATTCTTAAATAGCATATCTATCCCCAAATAATTTCGGAAGCACGTTTTTTATCCTTATTAGTAATTACTTCTACTACTTCACCACTATTTAACTTTACAATACGATCAGCCATAACACCGATGCTTGGATTATGAGTAATTAGAACTAGAGTAGTGTTATATGTTTCATTAAGGTTTTGAAGTACTCCTAATATCTCTTTAGCATTTTCTTCATCTAAAGCTCCGGTTGGTTCATCACAAAACATAATTTTAGGTTTTTTAACTACTGCTCTTGCGATACTTACTCGTTGTTGTTCCCCACCACTTAATTGATATGGGTATTTTTTAATATTTTCTGTTAAACCTACTTTTTCAATAATTTCTTCAACTGTAAAAGGATCAGGACTTACCTCTCTTCCTACTTCTACATTTTCTCTAACATTTAATGTTTGGAGTAAATTGTATTGTTGAAATATAAACCCTAAATTGTCTCTTCTAAATTTTGTTAATTGTTTAGAATTCATATCACTAATTACATCTTCATCAATAGTGATTTTCCCTAAAGAAGGATTATCAAGTCCACTACAAACATTTAACATTGTACTTTTTCCACTACCAGAAGGTCCCAGTAAAACAATAACTTCGCCATTATTGATTTCCAAATCAACATTTTTCAAAGCAACAGTTTCAACTTCTCCTGTTGTATAAATCTTTGTTACTTTTTCTAGTTTAATTCCCATATTATCCTCCTTTAATATTTCCTAAAATAATATATTAATTTTTATTTCATATTTTCCATTATTACTATTTTTGTGATGTTTGAATCTTGCCTACATAACACAAAAAAACATTTTACTAGATCGTTGATTTCTCGCCTTTTTTAAGCCTCTCACTTGTTAGTATAACATACTGGAAAATGAACTTTAAAAATTATTGTAATAAAAAAGTCACGGAAATTCCAATGACTTTTTAAATTTCATGTCTATTATTCCTCTTTATACAATATCAATGTTGCGACATATCCTAAAATAAACACAATCCAATTTATATACCATAATCCCCATAGAAGTCCTGTTCCTAAAAAGATAACTGCGCAAATTCCGTAAACAATATTTTCTATCCTTTCTTCTTCTTTACTCTTTTCATTACGTTTTTTATTTCTTCCCATTTCAAGCCCAACAAAGACTAAGATTGTGACACCAAATATGCTTAATAATAAAGTAGCAATTAACCACCCTGAAGAGTCTCTTCCAAAGTCAGTAAAATAAGGAATAGGAGATATCAATAAGAATGCAATTCCTGTAGTAATGAATATATTTCGCATTCTATTGCTCAATCCTTTTTTTTCATCTTTTTTATTGCATTCACCTTTAAGAATTTCATCTACAGTAATTCCGTATATTTT
>JAUVLT010000045.1 GCA_030600605.1 Mycoplasmatota bacterium | reverse complement strand
AGCATAATATAGCCTCCTTTTAGTTTTTACACTTTCAGTGGCTACGCCGCAAATTTTACCAACTTTGTCAAGTCTTTTTTTGAAAAAAACTTCAAAAAAAGGCGAAATATATCAAAATAAAAAAGACCCCCTCACATCATGGGTGGGAAGATCTCTCTTGTTTTTCTTAACTTAATGACATTGATAAATTATTCTACTTTTTTATTAATATAGAAATATGCTTTGACACCATTTTTAATATTCCTTATTCCAAATTCACAATCATGAGCTTTCAAAATTTCACTTACTAAATAAAGACCAATACCAGTTCCTTTTGTTTTAAGTCTTGAGGGACTAGAATTATCAGCTCTAAAGAAAGGAATCCAAATATTTTCAAGATCATCATCCTTAATGTTTATACCATAATTGGTTAACTCAAAGTAGGCTTGATCCTCGTTTTGGATGATTTTAATTTTAATTTTTTCTCCTTCTTTTGTATATTTTATTGCGTTAGTGAAGAAGTTGGAAATTACGCTATGAATAAGTTTTTTATCAGCTTCAATCATAACCTTTTTAGGAATTTCAACATCAAGTTTAAAATTAAATTTATTAATTATGTGTTCAAAATCTTGAATGAAGAATTTAACTGAATCTGATAAATTAAATTCACTAATCTCTAACTCTGAATTTGCATCATCTAATCGGTATATTTGCAGCATATCTTGAATCATATTTGAAGATTTATTTATTTCATCAACAACATTTAATAATTCCATTTCTTGTTCTTTACTTGTTATAACGCCATCTAAAATACCTTGAATAATTACTTGCATAATCATTAATGGTGTTTTAAGTTCATGAGATATCGATGAAACAAGTTGTTTTTTAAGCGATACTTGTAGTGATTGATCATTATATAGTGTGGTTAGTTCGTCATTTTTTGCATTTAATGATTCAAGGGTCTCTTTAAGATTTTTTGATATTAAGTTTATACTCCGAGAAAGTGAAGCGCTCTCTCTGTTTCTATATTCATGGGCTTCAACATTAAAGTTTAAATTAGCAATTTCTTTAGTAACTAGTTCGACATTTTTGATTGGTTTAGAGATTATATTTGAAATTCTAAAACTCCATAAAAATATTATTACTATTGCTGTTAGATAAACGTAGTTATTATATGAAGATACGATAGATATAATTTCGTCTGTATCTTCAATTGGAATAATCGTAATAATATAATCCCAAGTTCTTAAATCGTGAATAAATACAAGAGTATCAACGGGCCCTTCAGTCGATTTGTACCAATATCCATTAGTCATATATTGAAAATCAGATAAGTTTACTATATCAGATGATAATTTGTTTACTTCTTGTTTAACAATAGTGTTATCCTCAAAAACGTAATTAAGATTATTTGGTTTATTTATTTGAATAACTTTACCACTAAATGAAATACTATCATCAGAATCTATATTCCTATTATAGATATTTCCAATAGAAGTATTTATGATAATTGGGGTGTAGTAATCACCTTCAGCTTTATAAATCGTTAAAGCAATAGTCTCATCTGTGGTGTAAGTGTAGTTATTGTCAGGAACAATAACCGTATAAGTATTCGCAGTTAAAATATCTTCAACGATAATTGTATAATCGGTATAAGAAGATATCAATATTCTGAAATCACCACTTACAATTACTGAATATGCATTTCTTTGAGAAGTAAATTCTTGCATTTCATCGTAATAATCGCTAGTTGGATCATTCATAGCATTAACATAGTTCATTAAATCGGTATGAATATCATTAAACTCTTTTTCAGTATAATAATTTTTGAAAAATTGTGAATTAAGTAATGATTGAAGAGCGAAAAACGATGTGAAAATCAGGACTATTGTAAGTATTAATTGTGTTGAAATAGATCTTGTTCTAAATAGGTGAATTATGTCATTATAAACATTTGGAAAACGTTTAAAGAATTTTTTATTTTTATTCATCTATCGTTTCAAACCGATATCCTACCCCAAAAACAGTTTTAATGTAATGAGATTTCGTACCTAAATATTTTCTTAGTTTTTTGACATAAGTATCTACAATTCGATCTTCAACATATACATCAATACCCCAAACTTCATCAAGTAATAGATTTCTTGAACAAATTTTTCCCTGATGTTCAAGAAAGTACTTCAATAGGTCGTATTCAGTCTTCGATAAATCAATTTCTATAGTATTTATATATGTGCGATGGGTATCTAAATCCATTTTGATACCATCTACTTCTAATATTCCGGATGTTTGATTACCATAAATTGGGTTATTCAATCTTTCTAATAAATTCTTAACTTTAGCAACGAGAATTTTTGGATTAAAAGGTTTTGTAATATAATCATCCACTTTTAATGAGTAACCTTTTAAGATATCTTCTTCTTCAGATAACGCACTCATCATAATAATAGGGACATTAGAGGTTTCTCTGATTGTTTTTGCAACATCCCATCCATTAATATTTGGCATCATGATATCCAAACATACTAAATCAACTTTATTTTTACTGAATAATTGAAGGCCTTTAAAACCATCAAGAGCACTTAAAACTCTATATTTTTCTTTTAAAAAGTAATTTGATATAATTCTATTGATTGTAGGTTCATCCTCAATTATAAGGATTGTAGGTTTATCCATAATATCACCTCTTTAAAGATATTATATAATAAAATTGTGAATATTTAAAGAATTGAAGACGTTATATACTTTACTATTTAACCTTTTAGTAATACAATTATTTTTATAAAGGTGATAATATGTATAATGTAATTGTAATTGGTGGAGGACATGCCGGAAGTGAAGCTGCTTTAGCTAGTGCAAGATTAGGGAATTCCACACTCTTAGTAACAGGTAATATTGAGATGATTGCTTCAATGCCTTGCAACCCATCAATTGGTGGTCCTGCAAAGGGTATTGTTGTTAGAGAAATTGATGCACTTGGAGGAGAAATGGGTCGAAATACCGATAAGACTCAACTTCAAATGCGTCTTTTAAACATATCTAAAGGACCAGCTGTTAGAGCACTCAGAGCGCAAAGTGATAAAGTGCTCTATTCAAAAGAGATGCAAAAAACAATAATTAAACAAGAAAACTTAGAAGTTAAAGAGGCGTATGTTGATAGATTACTTATTAAAGATAATGAAGTTGAAGGTGTTAGGCTTGAAGATGGAACTGAATATTTCAGTAAAGTTGTGATTATTACAACTGGGACATATATGCAGGCAGTAATTCTGGTAGGAGATCAAATCACAAAAAGTGGTCCTGACAAACAAAAATCATCACTTGGTCTCAGTCCACAATTGAGAGAATTAGGATTTGAAACAATAAGATTAAAAACAGGAACACCACCAAGAGTAAGAAAAGATTCAGTAGATTTTTCAAAAACAGAAATACATGAAGGAGATAAAGTTGCTAGATTTTTTAGTTATGATAATATAAGCTATCTAAATATTGAGGACCAATGGCCATGCTATTTAACATATACGCATAAAGGAACTCATAACATTATAAATCTTAATTTAGAAAAATCAGCAATGTATAGCGGAAATGTTCAAGGAGTAGGTCCAAGGTATTGTCCATCAATAGAGGATAAAGTTGTCCGATTTAACGATAAAGAACGACATCAAATATTTTTAGAGCCTGAAAGTCAATTTATAGATGAAATATATGTTCAAGGATTTTCTACTTCAATGCCTCATGATATTCAAAAAAAAATGTTAAAAACTATACCTGGATTAGAAAAAGCAATAATTACAAAATATGCTTATGCGATAGAATATGATGCAATTGATTCAAGAACATTATATCCTACTTTAGAAAGCAAAAATTATTCAGGCTTATATTTTGCTGGGCAAGTTAATGGGACTAGTGGATACGAAGAGGCTGCTTGTCAAGGGTTAATGGCGGCAATAAATGCAGATTTAAAATTAAAAGGAAAAGAACCTTTTGTATTAAAACGAAGTGAAGCATATATTGGAGTATTAATCGATGACTTAGTAACAAAAGGTGTTAATGATCCATATCGTTTATTAACATCTAGAGCAGAGTATAGATTGTTACTAAGACATGATAATGCTGATATAAGATTGAGAGAATATGGCTATAACATTGGATTGATAGATAATAAGCGATATACTATTTTTTTAGATAAGAAAAAGAAAATTAATGAATTAAAAATGATATTGAAAGAGACAATTATTTATCCGAATAAGATAAATAATGATTATTTGTTAAGTATTGGTTCAACGATACTTAAAGAAAAAGCAAGTCCGTATATATTAATCCGAAGACCAGAAATAAAAATGAAAGATATAATATTTTGGATTGACATATCAAAATTTAGTTTTGAAGAGTTGGAACAAGTTGAAATTGATATCAAATATGAAGGATATATTAATAAAGCGATGAAACAAGCCAGTAAATTACTTAAAATGGAAGATCATATAATTCCAAAACATATCAATTATAACAACATTAAAAACTTAGCTCTTGAGGCAAGAGAAAAACTAATTAGAATAAAGCCTCTAACCATCGGGCAAGCTTCTAGAATAAGTGGAGTTAATCCTGCTGATATTTCAATTTTATTGGTGTATATTACATCAAATAAATAATAGTCTTTACAAGGCTATTATTTTTATATTATTTTAAATGTATATATAATATGGTAAAATATAGACTAGGTGGTAATAATGAAAGAAAAATTTATTAAAATGTTGGAAACATTAGATATATCTATTACAGATGAAAAGTATGAGAAATTTATAATGTTTTATGAATTACTTATTGAATGGAATCGTAAAGTGAATCTAACTTCAATTACAAATTTTGAAGACGTTTTTATGAAACATTTTTATGATAGTTTATGTTTAGCTAAAGGTGTCAAGGTGAAAAATCAAAGATTATTGGATGTTGGGAGCGGAGCTGGATTTCCAAGTATCCCTTTAAAAATTGTATTTGAAGAACTTGATGTTACAATTATTGATGCGTTAAGTAAGAGAATAACTTTTTTAGATGTATTAACTAAAGCAATGGATATTGATGTAAGATTGATACATGGTAGAGTTGAGGAACACAAATTTAGAAATCATTATGATATTGTTACTGCAAGAGCAGTATCTAATTTTCAAATTTTAACTGAATTATGTTTGCCATTCGTAAGAGTGGGAGGCCTATTTATAGCTTTTAAAGGACCTAAATATCGAGATGAATTTGAAAAAGGTGGGAATGCAATAAAAATATTAGGCGGCGAAGTTGCTGAAATAATTGAATATAGTGTGAATAATCAAGCTAGAGTGTTAATTTTAATTAAAAAAATTACTTCTACAGAAAAACAATACCCAAGAAATTATGGTAAAATAAAAAACAAGCCCTTATAGAGGTGATTAGATGAAACAAGAGACTCATAAATATCAATTTCCACAATTGGAAATTTATAAAGAATCATTAGAACTTACTCATTTAAAAAGAAAGACAATTATTTTTAATTCACTTGTCTTCGTTTTGGCTGGAATTGTTCTTTATTTTTTGATACAACTTGGAAGCAATGGAGAGACTGTAATTACGACGATGCTCATGTTTATCATATTATTTCTTGTAAACATTGCATTTTATTCTTACGAACAAGATCATTATAATAATTTAAAAATTGCAATGTATATTAGTACATTAGGTGTTTATATTATTGCGATATCTTTAATATTAAGATTTCAAACTCCAAGTATGTTTACTTCTTTATTTTTAACATATGCAATAACATCAATATATCAGGATTATAAGGCTATGATATTAAGTAATTCAGCATTATTTATATCGGGAACTCTTTTAATATTAAGATTTCCATCAATTTTTGAAATAGTTGGTAATGCTGAATCTCAAACATTTTTCATCTTAGTTTTTCTAATAGTTTTTGTTATTTTATTATCTTTATCTTCATATATATTAATTAAAAGAAAAACTTTTTTCTATAATCAGCTTGCTCAAATTAAAGAATCTGAGATTAGAAATATGGAATTATTATTGGAGATTGAAAAAATTAAAACAAATAAAACGCTTGACTCTAAAGAGTATTATAATTCTCTTAAAATATTTTCAAAGGAATTATCAAAGAAAATTGGAATTGAAAATGTCTTTGAACGTAAAATAGAATTACTGAAAGATTTAAAGAAATTAGAAATGTCTGATATTTTAGCTAAATATACAGAATACACCTTAAAGGAAATAGATGAAATAAAATATATGGAATTAGAAATTCAAAAGAAGATGACTATGATTGGTATTAAAGCTAGTAAATCACAAGGGATTGAAGTTTCTAGAAAAGAGATATTTTCTGAATCACAATTTAAATCTTTTAAACATTTTGGAGACACTCAATATGTTAAGATTATTTCTTTTGTTGTATTTTATACACTTTTAAAATTAGATAAACCTTATTTATTTGAATTAGAAGAAGAAAAAGTAAAAGACGTATTATTAAATTCAGAATATTTTTATCGTATTGATCGTAATATTATAAATATTTATTTAGATAATAACGATGTGTTTGATACCATTGTTAATGATCATATGAAGGGGGTGCGATAGTATGAAAACAATTATAAATCGCATTCTTAATAGTGAATTTTTAACATTTAATGAAGTATTAAGACTTAAGGTGGCAATTGTAACAATTTTCTTATTTATTTTTGTACTCCTTAGTATTCCGCTTTCTAACTTTAATAGTTTTAATTTAGATATTAACATTATTGTTCCGGTAATATTTGCATTACTGTTGATTTTTACATTGTTATTTATGATTTTCAATTTAAATAGATTAGCAATGCATTTCAGTATTTATACAATTATTGGACTTACAATATTTTATGTTGTTGGATCAGATCATTTTTATGGATATATATTATTCTTTGTAACATTGACAGTTATTATCTTTTATCAAGATATAATAACTTATTTACTTTATGGAGGAGCAATTACTGTTTATGGAGTTATATATATTATTCAGAACGGGGATTCAATAGTAGGAATTAACTCTACTGGTTTGGAAATGTCATCTCTTACATATCAAATAATTCTGATTGGATTTTATATAACTTTCTTAATACAATTTATAATTTCGGATAGTATTTATGAAAAGATGAATAATGAATGGGTAAGGATGAATAAAGTTCTTGAAAAGTATCAAGATTTTAGTTTGGAGTATTTAAAGGAGATATCTGAAAGCAATGAACAAGAATTGTTGTATAAAAATTTCAAATTTCAACAAACGATTAGTGAACTATCAATATTTATTAATGAATTCTTTGAGGATAAAGGGGAGAATATCGCAGAGTATGTTGAGTTTTACTTCTTCTTACATGATCAAGATATAAATGATATAATTAATGATAAAGAAGTATCTGCTTTTACAAGGAAAAACGCAATTGAATTTCAAAAATATTTGATGAATGAAAGAAGTGAACTTATTTCTATTTTATTTAACTTCTCAACTCTGTTTAAAGGAGATTCAGAATATAACGAAAAACGATATGAATATAATCTAGATAAGCTATTTTCAAATAAAATTGATAAATTATTGTCCTTGGCAATATTTTATAAGTATCTAAAAACAGAAATAACCCAGTATGATAAATGGGGTAAAATCGAAAGAGTACTTACTCACGAAGAGGTAACAGAGTTGTTTGTTTCAAAAGAATTTAGAGAGTTTATTTCATTTGAACAAGTTAATTTTTATCTGGATAATCAAGAAATTTTCGAGAAATATTTATAAAAAGGTTATCCACAATTTCTGTGGATAACTTTTACTGTTAAACTATGTAAATTAGACATTAACTGTGATAAAATATGTATGCTTTTCATTTATTACTAAAAAGTTAGACTAGAGGTGTAGAATATGGGGAAGATATTATCTATTAGTAATCAAAAGGGTGGTGTTGGTAAAACTACTACCAGCGTTAATCTTGCGAGTTCACTCTCTTATTTGGGTAAGAAAGTGTTATTAGTTGATGTTGATCATCAAGCAAATGCTACAACCTATATGGGGATAAATCGGGCAAACTTAGTCTACACAGTTGCCGATATTTTTAGTGAGACAGTAAATATTAGAGATATAATAAAAAAGGTCGAAAGTGTAAATGTTGATATAATTCCAGCTCGCTATGAATTGGGAAATATTGAAAGTAGTCTAATTGCACATGATAATAAAGATTTTATTTTATCTAATGCTTTAGAAGAAATAAGAGATGATTATGATTTTATTTTAATTGATTGTCCTCCATCATTAGGAATAGTAACTATCAACGCATTAACTGCGTCAGATAGTGTGTTAATTCCTGTTCAATGTGAGTTTTTGGCATTAGATGGATTAACACAATTATTGAATACAATTCGAATGATTCAGAATAAACAAAAACATAATCGTAAGACACTTACGATAGAAGGTGTGTTATTAACTATGCTTGATACTAGAAGTAATATTGGGTATGAAGTAATAAATGAAGTAAAAACATATTTTAAAGAAAAAGTATTTAAAACGATTATTCCTAGAAATGTAAAATGTTCTGCTGCTCCAAGTTTTGGATTACCTGTCACTGAGTTCTCGCCACGTTCTAAAGGATCATTAAGTTATCAAAATCTTGCAAGAGAAATGGTTGAGTTAAGTGAGTAATACAAGATTAGGAAGAAAATTTAGTGACTTAATGGCAGAGAACAAGATTGATTTTAAAGAAAATGAAGAAATAATGGAAATCGAAATACATTTAATTAAGCCGAATCCAGATCAACCAAGAATGGTTTTTAACGAAGAAAAATTAATTGAGTTGGCTAATTCAATCAAAGAACATGGAATTTTTCAACCGGTTATTTTGAAACCATCTGGAAAAGAATATACACTTGTTGCTGGAGAAAGAAGAGTAAAAGCTGCAAAAATGGCTGGACTTTATAAGATACCATCAATTATTAGAGATTATAATTCTATTTATCTTGCTGAATTATCGATTTTAGAAAATCTTCAACGAGAAGATTTAACGCCAATGGAAGAAGCAATAGCTTTTCAAAAAGCTATTTTCAATTTGAAATATACTCATGAAGAACTTGGAAGGAAAATCGGGAAAAGCCGTGTTTACGTTACAAATATAATTGGTCTTTTAAACTTACCTGCAAGTGTTATAAATGATGTTAATTTAGGTATTGTTAGCATGGGGCATGCAAGAGCATTGAGTAAATTAAAAGATCCTAATGTGTGTATAAAATTACGAGATCGGATTATTAATGAAAACTTGACAGTTAGGGATATTGAAGGAATAATTAGAAATTTAGGCAAACAAAAAGAACATCCAATTGTATCAAATGATGATTTACAAAAAGCTGAAAAAAGATTATTTAACAAAATTGATTCAGGAATTAATTATCGATTTAGAAAAAACAATATTACTTTTTCTTTTTCTAGTCCTGAAGAATTAGAAAGATTAATCGATTTCTTAACTAGGGAGGAATAATTATGATTGGAATTAAAGAAGAACTTTATGACATATTGATAGGTGTTGATATACCAGAAGTTATAGCAAACCTCATTGTTATTTCCTTAATGATTGTTGTTTGGATATCAATTGGAATTTTGTCTCAGTTTTTAGTTAAACACTTATTGTTTAAAGTGTTAAAATTGAAAAGAAAAGGACCAAGAGCGATAACTATT
>JAUVLT010000080.1 GCA_030600605.1 Mycoplasmatota bacterium | reverse complement strand
CTTATGGCAATTAAGTTTGAACAAGTAGACTTTTTGTATCCATCATTTGATGGTAGTGATTTCTCCGCACTAAGAAACATTAATTTAGAAATTTGTGAAAAGGGTGAATTTATTACATTAATAGGTGAAACAGGTAGTGGTAAATCTACTTTAGTTCAACATATGAACGCTTTGTTAAGACCAAATACGGGTAGTGTTACAATTTATGGCATTAAAATAGAGAAAAATACAAATAAAAATAAGAAGATAAAATTAAATCCACTTCGTCAAAAAGTTGGACTTGTTTTTCAATTTCCAGAATATCAACTATTTGAAGAAACAGTGCTTAAAGATATTATTTTTGGTCCTAAAAACTTTGGTGTTAAAGAAGATGAAGCAGTTAAAAGGGCCAAAGAGGCAATTGTAAATGTTGGATTAACAGAAGACTATTTAGAAAGAAGTCCTTTTAATTTATCTGGTGGAGAACAAAAACGTGTCTCAATAGCTGGTATTTTATCAATGGAACCTGATATTTTAGTACTCGATGAACCAACTAGTGGATTAGATCCTAAAGGGAAAGATGCATTATTAGAATTATTCACAGCTATCCATAAAAACCTAAATAAAACAATTATTATAATTACTCATGATATGAACACAGTATATAAATATGCTAATAGAGTTTTAGTAATGCATGAAGGAAAACTTGTTTTTGATGGTGCACCGAACAAATTATTTATGGATAAAAACATCAGTAAATGGAATTTAGATTTACCAGATATTATTGAAATTACAAAGCAATTAGAAACTAAATTAGATATTAAATTTGCAACAAAGCCCCATAATGTTGATGAGTTATTTAAACTCATGAAGGGGGTATTATAATGAAAAATATTATAGTTGGTCAATATATACCCGGAAATAGTTTTCTATACAAAATGGACCCAAGAAGTAAAATTTTAGCCTTAGGAATATTAATGGTAAGTGCCTTTATATTTAAAGATATAACACATATTATATATATGCTTTTGGGTGTGTTATTGATACTAAAAATTGGTGGTATACCAATCGTGAGAATTACAAGAGGACTAAAACCAATCATGATTCTTTTACTCTTTACATTTTCGTTCCAAGTGATGTTTATTAAAACAGGTGATGTCGTTTTAGAAACAGTACTTACGTTAACAACTTATAATTTAGGGTTAATGATTTTAATCATTTTAATGTGGTATTTCACTAGAAAATATATCAAATCTAGATTTCTATATTTGATACTTGTTATAGTTGGAATATTAACAATGTTATCGTTATTTACTCCAGGCCAAACTATCAATTCTAGTGACTTTGTTATTTATAAAGACGGATTATTAGGGGCTTCATTTATTATGGTTAGATTAATAATAATTGTAACTTTATCAACAATATTAACCCTAACTACTAAGCCAACCGATCTAAATTTAGGATTAGAAAGAATCTTAAAACCTTTAAATTTAGTTAAGATAAATTCAGAAGAAATAGCTTTAATCATTTCAATAGCTCTACGTTACATCCCAACATTGTTAGACGAAGCAAACAAGATAATGCTTGCTCAAGCTAGCCGTGGAGTAGATTTTACTGAAGGTAAATTAAAAGATAAAGTAATGCAAATAATTAGTTTGCTTGTTCCAATGTTTGTTATCAGTTTTAAAAGAAGTGATGATCTTGCTAATGCTATGGAGGCAAGAAGTTTTATTCCGGGTAGACCAAGAACGAGAATTCATATTCTATCTTGGCAAAATAGAGATACATTAGCAATTGTATTTTGTGTGCTGGTGCTGGTTGCTACAATTACAGTAAGAATATTTTTATAGATGAATAAAAGTACAGTAATTAATAAATATTATCAAGCCTGGATAAATAAAGAAATAGAATCATTAGATAGTATTCTTTTTCAAAATAAATTTGGAATTAGAAATTTTTTTAAAGACATAATGTTTGGATCGAATGATATAAAAAAAGAATTTAACAAATTTAGTTTATTACATTTTGATATTTCAAATATTAAAGAATTTAACAATATTTTATATTGTGATGTCTTGTTAAAATATAGTTATAAAAATACCATGTTGGATGCATCAATTATTGTTAAGTTTGTTTTTGAAAAAGATAAGATAATAAGAGTTTATGAAACATTAGATAACCCTCAATATACAAGAATAAAATGTATAGTAACTTATGATGGGTCAGTTTTTAGCGGTCTTCAAAGACAACCAGAATTAAGAACTATTCAAGGTGATCTAGAAAAAGGCTTGAAGTTCTTAACTGGAGAAGATATTACTATTCAGTTTAGTGGAAGAACTGATAAAGGAGTTCATGCTCTTAATCAAGTTTTTCATTTTGATACTTTAAGTAAAATTAATCCAAGTAATTTTGGTAAAGTATTAAATAGTTATTTACCAGATTCTATTTATATTAAATCAAGTTCGAAAGTTCAAAAAACTTTTCACAGCAGATACGATGTTTTAACAAAAGAATATGTTTACAAAATTAACTATAAAGAATATGATCCGATTATGAGAAATTATGAATGGTTTGTTCCTGATTTTGATATTGATATATTGATTGAAGAATTGAATAAAATAGTAGGCACTCATGATTTTACTAGTTTTACAAAACATGTTGAAGATAAAGAAATGGTACGTACAATAGTAGATGTGAAAGTTAAAAAAACTGATACACATTTATATATATCAATTGTGGGACGTGGATTTTTAAGATATATGGTTAGATACATAGTAGCTACTTTGATTGAAATCTCACAAAGAAAAACTAAGCTATCTATAACTGATTATATTGATATGAAAAATTCATCTGAAATAAAATGGAAAGCTCCAAGTTGCGGATTGTATTTAAAAGAGGTGATCTATTATGAGTGATATTATTTATAAAGAATTACAGTTTGATGAAAAAGAGATTATAAATTTATATCAGGATAATAATTGGACAATGTATACAAAAAATCAAAACAATTTGTTTAAAGGCATCAAAAACTCTTTATACAATTATGCTGCTTATGATGAAAAAAAGCTTGTTGGATTAATAAGAGTTGTTGGAGATAACAATACAATTATATACATCCAAGATATTTTGGTATTAGAAGCTTATCACCAAAAAGGAATAGGAACAAAACTAATTCAATATGTTATTAATAAACACAAGAATGTTAGACAAATATGTTTAATGACGGGAAAATCTGATAAACAAAAAATGTTTTATGAAAAAAATGGATTCAAAGAATATGGTGATCTTGAAGTGGTGGGATTTTTACTGGATAAATAAAAAGGCTATGTCACTGAACATAGCCTTTTGTTTTAGTTTCCTGCGATTGTTACATTGTTTATTTTTATTATTTTTGGACCAATAAACCCATTAAGTTTTTGGAGTTCTTTTGAGAAGTAGATATTATGTTCAACTTTTTTGGCGTTTCCAGAAATACTACCTAAAGTAACCGGTATCTTAGTTTTTCCATCATAATACATTCCAAGTCTTATCTCTCCACCGAAATTTCCTGTGATTGGTTCCATTTGAAAGTCAGAAAAATTAAATAGTTCTAAATGTTTTCCTACCATTAATTCTTTGACGCTTTTATTACCACCTTTAACAATTACATTTCTAATCCCACCAGTAGGTTTTATATTTAAGTAATCAGCAAATCTTTTATCAGCAATATAGGCTAACAGTTTACTGTTTTCAATAACTGAAACCTCTTTTAGGAAGAAACCATCGTTATCGTAATATCTTGAAAGTGTAGAATTTTCAATCTCTGGAACAAATGATACTGTGATTTTGTCACCTGTGATTTCACCTGATTGGATAATATCGCCAATT
>JAUVLT010000084.1 GCA_030600605.1 Mycoplasmatota bacterium | reverse complement strand
ATCGCCTATGAAGGATTACGTATTCACTATACAAACCTTATAAAACAAGAGGCTGGGACAGCCTTGTTAGCTTGGTAAATTTACGAACAATGGTTCGTATTACCCAAGAAACCCCCACTTCAAATGTATATTGCATTAAGTTGTGGGAGTGGTTCACAAATAAATACCATTATTTGTAAAAATATTGACTATTTTAAGAAGGTAAATCTATTGATATATTACTTAAAAAGTGATATTATTTTACTTTAGAAGAGGTGAAGATATGGATTTTTATAAATATGTACTAGACAATAAACATTTAATTATTGAGAAAACAAAAGAATTATTAAAAATTCCTAGTGTATTATATGAATTCAATTCCGAAAGTGAAACTCCATTTGGTGTAGAAATTAATCGGAGTTTACATTTTATGCTTGATTTGGCTCGCAGTGATGGCTTTGTAACAAAGAATGTTAAAAACTATGCTGGTCATATTGAATACGGTAAAGGAAAGGAAATTTTAGGGGTTCTTTGTCATATTGATGTTGTACCTCCCGGAGATAATTGGACTCATCCGCCTTTTTCACCGATTATTAAAAATGAAAAAATTTATGCTAGAGGATCAAGTGATGATAAAGGTCCGACAATGGCGGCTTATTATGCTCTTAAGTTTTTAAAGGATTTAGGAGTTAAGATGGATAAAAGAGTTAGAATTATTATCGGAACAGATGAAGAAACAGGTTGGCGTGGTATTGATGAATATTTTAAAACAGAAGAGATGCCAGAAATCGGATTTGCACCGGATGCAAGTTTTCCATTAATATATGGTGAAAAAGGGATACTATCATTTGATATAACAGGAAAAATAGAAGATGATAAGTTAATTACTTTTAAATCTGGAGATAGATATAATGTTGTTCCTGATTATGCGGAGTGTTCTTTATCTGTTGATTTAAAAGAAAAATTTAAAGAATTTTTATCATTTAACGGATTAAATGGTGAAGTAAAAGATGATGTTTATATTGTTCACGGGAAAAGAGCTCACGCTATGCAACCTAATCTTGGAATAAACGCAGCGTTTATATTAGCACAATTTTTAAATGAACATATTGATAATGATTTCATAAAATATATTAATCAATTTTTAACGTTTGATCATTTAGGTGAAAAGCTAAATGTTGATCATCATGATAAAGAAATGAAGGATTTCACTATAAATCCAGCTATTTATGACTACCAAGATAATAAATTTAAGATTGGAATCAATTGTCGGTATCCTAGAGGATGGGATAAAGATAGTGCCTTCATAAATTTTGAAGCTTCAGTCATTGGCTATCGTTTTAAATATAAATTAATAAGTGATTCACCAGTTCATTATGTTGATAAAGATGATGAATTAGTGAAAACATTACATCAAGCATATATAAAATATACTGGAGATGATACAACACCATTATTAACAATTGGTGGTGGGACTTATTCTAGAGCTTTAAAAAAAGCTGTAGCTTTTGGTCCGACTATGCCAGGAAGAAAAGATGTAGCTCATCAAATTGATGAATTTTTGCATCTAGATGATTTGTTAAAATCAACAGCGATATATATGGAAGCAATTTACCAATTAGCAGGTATTAAAGAGTAAATTAGAGACTTTATTGAGATTGTAAATAATAATTTATTATGATAAAATAATAATAATTATGAGATTTCTTAATAAAGTTTTTTTGTTTAGGAGGACATCCAATGAAAGGTTATAAAACAGAATTAGAATATTTTGAATTTTTGTTTGCTAATTTAGATATTTCAATTGCTGATCATGAAATTATTTTTAATAAGCAAGGCAAAGCAATAGATTATTTATACACTTATGCAAATAAGGCATTTTGTGATGGGTTAGAGATAACGAAAGAAGAACTCATTGGAAAATCTGTTTTAGAGGTGTTTCCAGAAACAGAAGATTACTGGATTGAGAAGTATTGTGATGTTGTAAAAACCGGAAAACCGCTTTCAATGACTAATTATGCTAAACAGTTTGATTCATATTTTTATGTGCATGCTTTTAAATCAGGTGAAAATAGGTTTATTGCTAGCTTTAAAGATGTCACAGAAATAATGAAAACTACTCAAAGAAAGAAAAACATTAATCCAGGTAGTGAACTGATAAAAGATGTTTCAAAAATTGGGTTTTTTGAAGTAAACAGACTTACTTATAAAGCTGATGTTTCAGAAGCTTTTTGTGATATTATTGGACTAGACGCAATTAAAGAAGGATTTTTTAGAAGAACCTTATTAAAATTAACTCACCCAAGTGATTATGAAGAAATCGCTTCTCTAATAAAAAAAGTTGTAGCTGGAGATTTATTAGAATTTGATGTTGAATTTAGAATGTTTAATGAAAGAGAAAGATATTATCATTGGATGAGTTTCTTTATTTTTGCGATTGAATGGGACGAATCAGGAAAACCATTTCGCTATACAGGTCTCGTAAGAGACATTGAAGAAGAAAAAAAACAGATTGAAGAAGTAAAAGAATTTGAAGATTTATTTAAAGAAGCTAGACGAGTAGCGGATTTAACAACATTTATTTATGATGTGGAATCAGAGACTTTTAATAAATCTGATGAGTTAGATGAATTTATTGGACTTAAAAATTTAAGAACACTAGAACAATTTAAAAGTATCGTTCATCCTGAGGATTTAGGTACATATAACGATGCAACAAGCTATACTCTAAGTAATGCAGAAGGAAAAGTTACGGTTTATCGTATCATTAAAGATGACAAAATAAAGATTGTTCAGAGTTCAGTCTTTGGAAAAACTGATGATAACGGAAAGACTACAAAAGTATTTGGGATTATTAAAGATATTACAGAAATTGAAAAAGAAAGAAGAAAAGCTGTGAATGCTCAAAGATCTTTTGAACTAATATTGAATTCTTCTCCAGCAGGAATCTTTTTGTTAGATTCGGATTACGAAATCGCAATGGAAAATAAAACATTTAGAGAAATCTTTGGAACAGAAGAAAAAGGCATTAAGTTAAAACAACTTTTAGGAGATTCTTATGATAGTACTCTTAAGTTATTGAAGAAAGAAAAAGAAATACAACATCTAAATATCAATTATATGATTAATAAAGAAGAAAGAAATTTTGTTATTAATATTGTGAAAATTGCCGAAGAACTCCGTAATGATTATGAAGGAACTTTAGTAGATATTACACAACAAGTAATTGATAAGAAAAGAATTGAATATTTAGCTACTCATGATATTTTGACAGATCTTTATAATAGAAATTATTTTGAAGGATTAATAGCGAAAAAACAACATAATTTTCCACTTGGACTAATAATGTGTGATATTGATGGACTAAAATTAATAAATGATGCTTTTGGACACATTGCCGGAGATAGATTACTTAAATCATTTTCTGATGCATTAAAGAAACTATATCCGTTGAATACGATTTCAAGAATCGGGGGAGACGAGTTTACTATTTTAGTAGAAAATGCTAATGAAGATATCTTAGAAAAAATCGAACAAGAAATTAAGGAGTCAATTAAGAATTTAGGACAATTTGGAATCGAGTTTGGTGTTAGTGTTGGATA
>JAUVLT010000008.1 GCA_030600605.1 Mycoplasmatota bacterium | reverse complement strand
TTTCACGGTTGTTCTCAGCCACTAAATATTCTACTTTATCCTCGGGATAATTATCGATTACCAATTTTAAAGGATCTAAAATAGCATTTGTACGAGAAGCAGAATTTTTCAAACGATCTCTTACCATTTGATCTAACATATCTATTTCTGTAGCTCCTTGCGATTTTGGAAGGCCTAATGCATTAATAAAATCTACAATAGCTTCAGGAGGTACTCCTCTTCTTCTTTGTCCACTTAAAGTGATAAGTCTAGGATCGTCCCATCCCATTACTAAGTCATTATCAACAAGTTGTTTAAGATTTCTTTTACCAGTAACTTTGTTGGCCATTATTAATTTACCAAACTCTATTTGTCTTGGTACATTCTCCATTTCACAATTTTTAACAACCCAATCGTATAGTGGACGGTGATCTTCAAATTCTAAGCTGCATAAACTATGAGTAATCCCTTCAATTGCGTCTTCAATCGGATGAGCATAATCATACATTGGATAAATACACCATTTATCTCCTGTATTATGGTGAGTTGCTCTTTGAATACGATAAATAATTGGGTCTCTCATATTCATATTAGGGCTTTCCATATCAATTTTAGCTCTCAACACTTTGCTACCATCTGGATAAACTCCCTTTTTCATATCAATAAATAATTTTAAATTTTCTTCAATTGTTCTATTTTTATAGGGACTCTCTTTCCCAATAGTAGTTAAATTCCCACGATATTCCTTGATTTCATCTGCGGACAAATCATCTACAAATGCTTTTCCTCTTTTTACCAATAAAACAGCTCTTTCATACATTTCATCAAAATAATCACTTGCAAAAAACAAGTTTTCCCATTTACATCCAAGCCAAGCAATATCCTCCTTTATCCCTTCAACAAAAGATATATCTTCCTTAACAGGATTTGTATCATCAAAACGTAAATTAAAATAACCACCATGATTTTTAGCCATTGTGTAGTTTGTAATAATTGCTCTTGCATGTCCTAAATGAAGTAACCCACTAGGCTCAGGTGGAAACCTTGTAATTGTTTTTTTATGTTTTCCTGATCTAATGTCTTCCTCGATAATCGTATTAATAAAATGACTTATTTCCATATTTTCACCCTTTTCTTGTTTATTCAACTTCTAATACTTCTTTAAAAATCAATCAAAATAGGGCGCTCTGCTGGACTTTCATAAGAATCACCTCTTATATATATGTGATATTCTATTATACATAACATTATTATACAATAGAAAAACGAGAAAAGTCTTATTTCTCGATTTTTTCTTTTAATTATTTGAATTTTTTTAAACTTTCATCAAAAACACCGCTTCTTTTACTAATCCATCCATAAAAATTCTCATCATCTAATACTTCTAGAGCAATTTTTTCTATATCTAAGTAATGATTATTTAAATACATAATAAAATCTTCTACTTTGTTATATTTTTTATTCTCATATCTAAAAATCCTTCTATCCTTAATATCGGCAAACTCTCGCGCTTTTTTAAGTTGTCTTTTTGATTTTTTCTTGATTTTTTCTTTTTTGACTTTGATCTTCTTGTTTTTCTTACGTCCTTCTTCAAAATACTCAGCTAAGTCTTTTTTAGAGGTAGCGTCCTCTACAGTTGCTTCTTTTGAATCATTAGTTTCATCTAATTCTGTTACTTCTTCTAATTCTTGCTCAAGATTATCTTGATCAGCAGGATCATCTTCAATCATGTCTTCAATTTCTTCAATCTTAATTTGTTCAATATCAATTTGCTCAACTTCTATTTCATCATCTTCTACTTCCACAATCTTTACTTCTTCTTTTTTCTCAATTGCTTTTGCAACATCACCCATACTAACAACAATTTCATCATCAATAAATTGTTCTTCTCTTTTTTTCTTCTTTTTCTTATTAAACACTGATCCACCCCCTAGTCAAGGCAAATCCTACTCCTATAAAAATAATATCCATTACCAACGCAATTATAAATAATATTCTTAATGAAAACATTAACTTAGCATAATGTTTTGTCATCCAATCAAATTTTCCTTCTATCATACGTACATATGCTTTAAATTTATTCATTAATATTTCTGGACCTATGAGTGTTTTAAGATCCAAAAAGCTTTTAGAAGGCTTTTTCACAACTAAATCAACATAGTCTTCTAATACACCAGACTGTTTTAATCTAGCATTCTTCATATCAACTTCCCATTTATCAAATGTTTTTTCAGCATGTTTGTTTTTTTCACTTCTGACATCTTTTATAAACCTCGATAATGCATTATTTAAAACAGCATAAAGAGATAATAATAGAATAGAAGTTACTCCTAATAATGAGTACCATGAAACATCGTATAATAACTGATTTAAATCTCCTACTATTTCCACTATAAAACTTATCATTGAAGGCTGTAAGAGAGTTGGATTCTTATAAAGTAAAATACTAAGTAATGCTAACAACACAGTAAATAGGAATGTCATTTTACTAGGTTTACGGTATTTCTTGCTTTTTTTAGGTAATAACTTAATCATTTCTCTTAAGTTTTCCATTTTTGTAATACTAGCTTCACGGTATTCTTCTACCCATCCATCTAATACATCATATATTATACTTTCTCTATTTATAGCATCAAAATCTTTAAGAGCCAAAAATTCTTTTAAGGTTGTTTCTCCTTCAACATCAGGATGTGTAAAGAGGAATTGATCAATGCTTTTAACATCTTTGCTCCAATCATCTCGATAAGTTAAGGGATTACGGTGAAAGAAATCTTCATTATCTTTAAATAAATAATGACATACTAATAAATCAGCATATTTTTTATGTTTGTATAAATCTAAATTTCCAGTATCTTCATATTCTAATTGTTTTTTTAATTTATATTTAAGAATATCAAAATTGTTTAATTCTAATAAAAGCATTAACTCTTCACTAGACTTCATATAATCCCTCCTCTCTATCTAATTAAACTTCTTACTCTTGTTCTGAATTCCTCACTAAATAATTCGTATTCATCATCGGCAAGAATACGCATAGCTTCTATTGTTATTTGGCCATCATCATACATTTGTTCTAATAAAGTATAGTTGTTTGATTCATCAATAATATTAAAAGCAAATTGATCAGCAAACATACTAACTACTTCTGCAGTCATAACATTATCTTCAACAGCTTTATTTGTTTTTTCTAAAAAAGAATTCATTTCTTCAGAATCATAAATAATTAACTTGTTTTCATTATCTACCATGAGATATGCTTTAAACAAAATATCACTAGCTAAAAAGCGCATATTAAAGATTTCCCGAGCAAATCCGGAATCTCCTGTTGTTTTTGGGCAGATCAATACATCACGATTTATCGGACTTGTTGTTGAACCACTACACACTCGAACCACATCACTAAATAAAGCCGAAATAATCGGTGTATTATTTAGGGTATCATAAACATCTACATGATATTTCATAACACTAATTCCGATTTTGATAACCATTGAAATATTTCCTTCTAAACTATTGGCTATATCTTTGTAATATTCATCATAATCATCTACTAATTCTTTTGTACTTGCCAAAACTTCAAGAACCTCAGGAAAATCTTCAAACTCATCTAAGAATCCTCCTGCTTCATAATCGTATTTATACTGTAAGATTATCCATGTAACACTATCTCCTTCGAAAAGAGTTGTTACTATACCTAAAGCATCATCAGTAAAATCGTAATCTGTAACTAATGAAGTATCTATATTAATACATCTATTGCTTTCATCACCGATATCATCAAGTTCAATTGTATCCATATTCTCCATCGTACAATCAAGCCATGTTGTAAAAACATCATAACTTGTAATACTCATTTGTGCTAAATACAACTTTCCTTTTAAATCTTCATCATCAATGTTTTCTGTAATAGTTAAATAATTTATTTTAAAACTTACTATTGTCTCAGAAATATCTCCACCATCAGCTGATGTTGCCATATTTCTATCAAGTTCATCAACATACCACACTAACAATCCTTTATGATCTCTAAAGTTTTCACCTAAAGAACTTAATAAAGACCTAACATCAATTTTATCTTCATATTCATCTACAAAATCATCTGCATCCGAAATTATCGTAGTTAATACTGGTTCAGTTGGCTCAACTAAAACATCAGGATGAACATAATTACTAGGTTCCTCAAGCGACATTTTAGGTCTAGTTTCACTAAAGGAAAGAGTAAAACTATTTCCTGCTAATAAAGTGGTTATCTTGCTAGTTGTATAGTCAATTACCTCTGATTCATAATCATCTAGTAAATCTGAATAAGCATCATATTGAAGCCCATAAGCATAATCAATAACATCTTTATCATATTTAATAATTGAATTATCATAATCATCTGCAATTTCTTTCATTTCTTTTAATGTTGTTTCAAAATCATTCTCAATTTCTAATAAATCTAAATATAAATAATCACTAGTTGTTGTTTCTAAAATAAGAACTCTTGAAACACCTTGATAATTAGTACTAGTTAGATTCTCATCAAAATAATCAAAATATTCTTGATTCAATAGTGTCTTAGAATCTAAACTAAGCTCTTTGTAAACATCGGCCATAAATTCAGTCTCATAAGAATCATCACCTATATATTTTTGTTGGTACTCATATATTGCATCATTATAATACCCTTCAATACCATCAACACTAATTAGTTGTTCAAATTCTTCTGCTTTATCAGCTAATCCTTTAATTGGGACAGCTTTTTCAGCGGTTCTAGCTATTCTTGAAAAAGGAGGTGGATTTTCTAACACAAAATTAGTAATTCTTGCTTCTCCTCCTACAACATTTAAAGAAAATACTGGTAAAATTATAAAATATATTAGTACATATCCATTGATTAACGCGAAAAGAGCCCCCAAATAATTATTTTTTCGGCCTAGTTTTGCACGCATATTTTCATTTAAAACATATCTTCTTGCATATATAGATAAGAAGAAGACAGATGAAAATAACATTAGATACGTAATAATATATGCAATAATCATTCCAGATGTATTTTTAATAATGTCTAAATAAGTATCAAATAATTCAAATAGAAACGTTTTTGTTAAAGGAATATACATATAACTAGTAATATATCTACCTAAATAATAAATTACCATGAAAGGCAAAATAAGGTTAATTGATAACCTTATTTGTTTATGCCCTCCTGAAAAATACCCATAAATTATATATGAGGCAAATATAAGAACTAACACGTAATCAAAATTAAAATCATAAGTTATGTTTGGAATCATATTATCCTCCTAACATAATAACCTTCAAGAAAAACCCTTGGTTAACTAAGGGTTTTTCTATATGTGGGTTATATATTTTAAAATTATGGCTTTTGTTATTCTGTTGTTCCAGAATAGAGATTTTCAAATTGTTCATAAATTGATTCGTCAATTAAATCTTCAAATGCGTCTAAGAATGCTTGTTGAGCTTCAGAATCCATTTCTTCAAAGTTTTCAAACATCTCAGTTACTTGTTCAGCATCAACATTTGTATTAGGATCATCATCTGTTAAAATGTCTTGTAATTCAACTACATCATTATAAACATCTTGTTCTGGACCTGGAGTGTCAATATCAAGTGCATCTTCTAATCCAGTTAATAATTCAGGATCTTCTAATACATTATTAAGTTCTTCTGTGAAATCTTCCAATGCTGCAGCTAATTCTGCATCTGCAGGTTCAACATCTAAGATAATAGCATCTTGCATCAAGCTAATTCCAGTAACATTAACAGCACCTTCTTGAGAACCATCTTGCATTAAAGCTGATAATCCGGCTGTACTAATAGTTAAAGTAACACTTCCATCTGCTTCTTCAGTAAATTCACCGAATTCAACATCACCAAGATCTAAGAATAATTGCTCAAATACTTCTAAATCAACAATACTTAAATAATCTCCGTCAACTTCTCCAGAATCTTTACCAAAAGTAATTTCAGTAAATTCAAACACTAATTCTGTTACACTTGTAGAAACTTCTACCGCTTTGATTGAAAGCACTGAATCAATTCCACCGATTCTAAATAATGCAAATACATAAATCTCTTCTGGAGCTAATTCAAACCAAATTGCTTTTAATCCAATATCAATTACTTCCATTTCATCATCTTCATTTATATATTCATAAGTTGTTCTAGTCTCTGAAAATCCATCAGCACTGTAGTATATTAGTTTATTAAATGTTCTTTCACTAATACTGAATCCTCCACCAACTAAAGCGTTATTAAATACATATTCCGTAAATTTATCAGCTAAATAACTTTCTGGATCAAATGAAAGGGGATCAAATTCTCCAATTACCTCTACACCCTCAACCATTTCTTTATAGTGCAAATCATATAGGTAAGAAGGAATGTCTGTTTCATTGCTTCTAAATTTAGAAACTCCCGCAGTTAAAACAAAGTTTTCTGGTTCAAAAGCAAAATTAACTAGTTCATTATCAAAAACAATTGATAATACTTCTTGAGCTAATGCAGCTCCAGTATCCTCTTCACCTTCTTGACTATCAGATAATTCAGCTAAGATATCATCTTTCAATAAAGTGTAAGATAAATTATCAATATCAAAATCTCCTAAAGGTACCTCACTTGTTTGTTCCTCTAAATCAATTTCATCAATTTGATCATCAATTGTACCAAGTATTGAAGTTATAAGTGATTTAGGGATTGGTAAGTTACCAATTTGAATCTTATCAAATTCTAATTCATATTTATCTGGTAAATCTTTAAATATAAAATGAACTTGAATAATTGTTTTATATGTAAATCCATCATCTAGGCTAACTTCTAAGAATAAATTCGCAATAAACTTATCATCTTCAAAGTCTACCCAAGCACCAACCACTCTTAAGCCTAAATCAAAGCCTTCAACTGGTAATACTTCCGAAAATACATAATTACATGAATCTAATTCGCAATCATCAGTCGGCATATAATCAGGATTCATATCCTCACCACTAAAAAGTTCAAAAATCGCCGTATTGATAATATCTTGATGTAATTCAAACACCATATCTTCTGTTACATTGTCCTCAACATCTGCGATAGAGGCGCTAAGCTCGGCATATAACATTTTTTCTGCATCTGCGTCTTCTGTATATAGGTAAGTCGGCATATGTACATTTCCGCTTCCATCATACATAATTGTCGCAATTAATGCTGGTGTTCCTAAAATAAATAATATCGGTATAAAAATTGCCATAAATAATCTTCTCATTGATATTCCTCCATTCAATTCTTTCTTATACAACCCTAGTATATAGAAAATATGTGGATATTTTATGAATTTAATATTTATAACTTATGAATATTCAAATTTATCACTTTCATAAGTATCCACATCGAAAACCTAAAATAATTATTCTAATTTCATTCTTGAAACTCCATTCAAACTCATATCATCAATTAAATTGTTTTTCAAATACTGATAATATCCCGCTATTCCAATCATTGCAGCATTATCAGTGCAATATTTAAATTCAGGAACAACTACTTTTACCATAGTAATTCTTTCACTAATTTTCTTTCTCAAACCTTTATTTGCGGCTACACCACCAGCAATAATAAACATTTTTGCTTCATATTCATTAATTGCTTTTAAGCTTTTAGTTACTAATACTTCTGAAACAGTTTCTTGAAAACTAGCACACAAATCTTCAATATTCACTTCCTCTTTCCTTTGTTTAATATTATGTACTAGATTAATAACATGAGATTTAATTCCACTAAAACTAAAATTATAAGTATCTCCTAAACTAATATTAGGCATTTTATAGTTTGGTTTTCCAATAGCTGCTAGTTTATCAACTATTGGTCCACCTGGGTATCCAAGTCCAACAGTTCTAGCTACTTTATCATAAGCTTCTCCGACTGCATCGTCCATTGTTTCCCCTAGTTTTACAAAATCATAATGTTCTCTCATTAATATTAATTCTGTGTGTCCACCACTAACTACTAAACAAATTAGTGGAAACTCTAATTCATCACTAATAGCATTAGCATAAATATGCCCAGCAATATGATGAACTCCTACTATATCAATATCATTACTAAAAGCAAATGCCTTAGCAGCGTTAACTCCAACAAGTAAACTCCCAATCAATCCAGGTCCCTTTGTGACAGCCACTAAATTGATATTTTCTTTATTTATTTTTGCTTCTTTTAAAGCCTCTTCAAACACCATTGTTATACCTTTAATGTGTTCTCTACTAGCTATTTCAGGTACAACACCACCATATGCTTTATGAATGTCAATTTGGCTTAATACAATATTACTTAATACTTCTTTACCATTTTCAACAATACTGACACTCGTTTCATCACAACTACTTTCAACGCTTAATACAATCATGTTTTACCTCCTAACTCTAAGACCATAAGTAATGCATCTTCTTTATTATCATAGTATTTCTTTCTTATTCTACTTATAGTAAATCCTAAATCCTCATACATCTTAACAGCATATTTATTATTAACATTTACTTCTAAAGTAAGAAATTCAATGTTTTGTTCATTACAAATATCCATTACTTCTTTCATCAATTTTTTACCAATTCCTAGTCCCCTATATTCAGAAGATACAAATAAATTTAATATTTCAGCATTAGGAATAGTTAGCCAACTACCGACATATCCCGCCCTTTTATCATCAACAATCGCAATAAAATACCGAGATAAATCATTATACATAATTTCTTTATATAATGTCTTTACACCTAAACTTTTTCCAAATATTTTTATTTCTTCGTCGTAAACATAAGAAACATCACTTAAATCCATTTTTCTAATCTTTATATCCACAATATCACACCTTTTGCTTAATCATCCTCTTCATCATCTGGGACGACTTCTTCATCACTTATTACACCAATTAAATCTATTAATTCCTCAATAGCTGCGATTTCTAAACTATAATCACTTTCAAAATCCTCAATTAAAGGAATTACTTCGGCTAATTGATCAAAATCTAATAAGTTAATATCCATACTAAATCCTAAAACTTCATTAATCGCCATTTCATTTTCTTGATGTTTTAATATTAATTGTTCATAAACAGCCATATCTTGAAAATAATTCGTTGTTCTCGAATCAAATCCATCTAAATCATCGTTTATCGCAATACTATATACTCCTAACATTTTTACCGTATGAGGTAAATCAATAATATCAACAAATTTTTCAATTGACAATACATCAAATACAACAATACTAACAGTTGTTTCTTTAGATACTCCAATCGTCTCATCTAAACGATATTTTCTAGAATATGAACCACTTTTAATAATATTATTACGATCTACTTCCTGATATTCACAATCAATACGATCATATTTAAATCTAGTACTCCCAATTTCAATATTAATTGGTATCATCATTTCGTTGTAATTTGTACATAAAAATCCTGGTGATGTAAAGATATCTCCTTCAAATCCTTCTAAAACATAATCATAATCAATTAATGGATTAAAGTATATCATATCTTCTACTGTAAGCAAACGATCAATACTAAGCCCAATTAATTCACCATTTCCATTTGTTTTATAATCAATAATAATATTACCATCATCACTAACTAAATAATCATCTTTTCTAATTTTAAAGTTATAGATAGAAGCGCTACTATCGCAAGAACTAAGTAGGATAATCAACAATAAACTTATTCCAAATAGTTTTTTCATTGAAACATCCCCAATCTACCCAAAGTATCATTTATAATATCTAAAATATCTTGGGTTTGGTATAGTCTTACTTTTTTAATTACCTCGTGGTCTCTACCTAACGCTTCAATAGTGGTTTCATCCCAAATATTATTTACATCTTCATCTTGGTAATTTTCTTTTAATACTAATAGATTTATACTTTGATTATCAAGTACATATTTTTCAATTACAGTTATCTCTTCAACAAAACTAATATTATCTTCATATATCGATCCCGCTTGTTTTAAAGACATTGGTAACGCTGTAACAATCTCTTTTACCCATAATTCAAGATTATCATCATAATAAATATTCTCAATAAACACAACAACTTCAAAAGTGTTAATCATAAAATCAGCGTCTTTAAATAATGTAACATTAATCTTTTCTAAAGGACTTACTTCACTCACAGTGTAATCAACTAGTTCAGTATATCCCTCATCATAGAATGTATATTCATCAAAAGTACAATAGCCGTTATCTCGAACATTATAGAAATAAGTATTATCTTGTACTCTTATAAATCTCGGTATAACAACAGTTGAATCTATACCACAACTATCTAATTCAGCTACACTTACAAATGAATTAAGAATATCATTTTCAGAAAGTAAAGTTAAATCAAAATCAGTATAAACTAGCGCTTCGAAGAAAGACATAACTTGATCAATCTGAAAGACATCGATTTCACCAATCGAATTAGTGTGATAACTAACAATCATGTTTCCATTAAGTACGTATCCTGAGCGATTTTTGTTGTAATTCCCTCTATCAAGCATTCCACAACCACTAAGAATTAATATACTAAGCAATAAAAATAATTTCTTCATAAGCACCTCCTATCCAATATTGAATCCAATATTATCTCTTTCTGTTGTTGCATATATCGTTGAATCATCAATAATACTATTTTCAACACTTGTGTTTAAATCAAGTTCATCAATAACAAGTACTGTTTTATCTAAAGTAGCTTGAATGCTATCTTTAATAGCCTGAACAAATGCTGCATCATTCGCAGCTATTAGTGATTCTTCTGTTTCCCCAATTGATACCAAATAACCATCATAATACACTTGCATTGTTGAATATGTTTGCTCATTAATTGTCGTATTTAAAGTAGTATCCTCAACATAATCAAAATACTCGTTTAATCTAATTTCATCAAATGCATTAGTTATAGCTGCATCTCTAAATCCTTGATAACGTAAAGTGTCAAGAACTTCTTGATTAGTTAATTCAAGATATTTATCATCATAATAGTAATCATATATATTCGCTAAAGTAATAGGGCTAAATAGAGTAACTCCACTACCCTCTAATTTAGTAATTATCGTTTCAATACTTGCCGTATTAAGAGTATTTACTTCTATTTCAACAATATTCAATAATAAGTTTGTACTAATGAAATCTAAATTAGTAATTAAAGTATCGTTCATTGTATATTTATTTGCTATTGATAAAGCATTTGTGTCCACAGTATCAATACTTGATCCACTTAATTCAACATTCGTACTATTTCCATCAAAATTAACAACATGAGCATTACTAATATTAATATTTGCTAGTAATAAACTATCTAGAGAAATATTTAATGCATTTACTCCTGAATAATTCAAAGTAACTGTATCATTACTTGTACTTGAAATGTCTACAGTTTCACTTAATGTATCAATCACTGGTGTTACTGTACCCGTTGAAATAAAATTCAGTGTATTAACAGTTATATTATCAGTATTAATTGTAGTAATTGATGAAGATTCCAAATTCAATGTAGGAATTGTTGTTCCACCAGTAAATAATAAACTAGTTGATGTATTACTAGTAAAAGTTACTGAATTAGCGGTTAAATCAAATACAAACCCCAGTACATCCGTTTCATTTGTAATATCAACAGTCTTAGCAGTACCAAGAATATTATTTAAGTTAGCTCCTGTAATAATAAAATCAGTTGTTGCTCCATTCAATGTCACAGAATCATTAGTTGTTGATAAATTCATCACAGAAGAGGAAGTAGTAATATTTAGATTATCTAAAGAATCACCTAAGAAGGTAATACTAGGAGTATTTGATGTTAGATTAAAATCATTAATAGTAGTAGCTACCTCTAAACTAGTAGTTACACTATTTGCTGATGTATCTAAACTTGCTAGTACATCACTATCTATTACTAAATTATTATAATTTGCATTAGTTAAATCAACACTTGTCAAACTATTTCCACTTATATCAACACTGCCAATAGTTCCATTCAAATCAACAGAACTTAAATTTCCCCCAACAACAATAACATTATCGATTGCCCCATTTACACTCAAACTAGATGCAAATGTTGAAGCGTTAACTATCGCTCCGCTTGCAGTACTATTTACCGTCATATTATCTAAATTATTCATATTCATAATTACTGTAACTAAGCTATTACCCAGTATATTCATAGTAGTATTTGTACTTGTGATTTCCAAATTACTAACTGTACCTGGATTCAGGTCTAATGTAGTAATATTATCATTAATTATTTCTAATGTATCTAAAATTAAGCCTGTTCCAACAACAAAGTTATCCATTGTGTTTGAATTAACAACTGCGTCCCCCATTACTCCATTCAAAGTATAATTTAAAGCAGCTTTACTAAGATTAAAGGTTACAACACTATTATTTGCAGTATTTATTGTTGAAGCAACTAATGTTGGACTAGTAATCGACATATCAGAATTACCAGTGATGGTGATGTTTTCACTTGTTGTATTTATTGTAACTAATGTTGATGCACTAGTATTTAATTCAACAGAGGTAGCTAAAGCAACATTTGCGTCAAATGTTGTAATATCAACATCACTCACACTTAAAGAAGTTAGATTACTTCCTGTAACATTTAATGAAGCAGAACTTCCTGTAACATCAAGTGTAGTAATAGTAGCACTTCCTCCAAGAACATTTGTTAATGAATCCGAAGCAATAGCTAAATTAACAATATTACTAGTATCATTAATTGTAACTGTATTTAAAGTAGTAATTATACTAACATCACTTGCTGTTAAATCAAATGCTATACTAGATGTTTTATCTGAAACAAATGATATATTATTTGTCCCAACATCAACTAATATAGTATTATAATTATCACCTTGTAATGCGGTTTCCAGTGTATTTATAGATGATAATGAAATATCAATTACACCACTATTAACATTTAGATTATTAATATTTGCAGTAGCAAAACTAAGTGTATCAACAGAGACACTATTCAATATATCAAATGTTCCAATAATTGAAGAAGCCGTTAATGTAATATCTGTTAAATTAGGACTATCAATAGCAACTGTAGTAGCTACTATATCTGCAGCAATAGCTGTAGTTAAAGCATCAATGTCAAATGTTGCTCCCGCCAAATTAATGGTTACATTTGTTAAATTATTTGCATCAATATCAAATCCTGTACTATTAGTTCCAGTAACAGAAAGAATAGCTTGATTAGTTACTAAATGTGTACTTAATATATTTGCATTATTGTATGTCAATGTATCAACATTTGCTCCATCAGTTAAATCTAAAGATCCTAGTGATGAAGTAGTTACAAAGACGATACTAGGTAGATTCACTATTTCTAAATTAAGACTTCCGGCATTAACATCAATTGTTAATGGTGCAGAAGATGTTGAAGTTATCGTTACATCTGCTGATCCAACTGTTAATGTAGGAGTAGTAATGTTATTATCAGTTATTTGAAGCTCTACAATGCCAGTTCCCAGTACATTGATAATACTTTGTTCTGAAGTAATATCCACACTACTAACAATTGTGTTATTTAAGTTAACATCATCAATTACATTCGAATCAATTATTAAATTGTTAATATTACCACTAATATCCATTGTTTCAAGACTATCATAAGCAACATTTAAATCTTCCCCAGTAAAACCAACTGTTAAATCAGCTTCAATAGTGAATAAATTAACATTCCCGCCTTCAACAATTAAATCATATGTTGTTGCATTATTATCGTATATATTAAGTGTGTTAGCTTCAACATGAATATCTAAAGCAACACTTAAACTATTAATATTTATGGTTGTTGCGTTAAATGCTGAAGAATTAGTTCTTAATATTTGATTAAGTAAATTAGTATTAAAAGTCATATTTGTTGTTTCAATTTCATCAAATGTTGTAGTTGTTAAATTAACACTATCAACAGTTAATGTATTTAATGAGCCATTAAGACTTAAAGCGCTATTATCCACAGATAAAGTAACGACTCCACCTACTGAACTCATATCATATTCAATATTATCCCCAGAAACCGCTATATTAATAGCCGTATTACTATTAAAAATTAGACTACCACTACTTGCTATATCAATATCTATTATTGATACAGTTGCATCAACATTCGCAATAACTATAGATGTTATATTGTTATTTACTAATCCAACCATGTTTTTTTCTAATTCTTGAATTGTTACCGATGATAACAATGTATAGCCATTCAAGAAATTATAACTATCGTAGTAACTGTTATCAATACTTATTGTATGCATTAAATCGAAACTTAATGTATCAAAATTAGGACTTGTTTCAGCCCCACTATCAAGGGTTAGTGTTCCAACATTATTAAAACTATCAACAATATTTAAATTACCTCTAATAAATACACTATTAGTATTTTCATAAATATTAAAACTTGTAGATACATCAGTTAAACTAGTAAATAGACTTAAATAACTAGACGTTAAGGACATGCTATTCATATTATTAAAACTATTATTTATCGTCGTAATAGAAGCTCTATCCGCAAAATTAGAACTTGTTAATGAATCTAAACCACTAAAATTATTAATTGTTAACGTTAATTCACTTGAGAAGTAAAAGAATGTTAAAGCATCGTAACCATTCAAATAACTAAAATCAGTTACTTCTGAAATATTTTCAAGTGATAAAGAATCTAATGTGCTTTCAAATATAATATCCTGGAAGTCGCTTAAATCAGCTATATTTATAGAGATTGTTAAATCAACTAACTGTGGAAAATTATTTAAAAAATCAATGTTTGTAAATTGATGTCCTCCTAAGTCTAAATCTGTAATTAATGAATTACTAAACGATGTACTAGAAATTGAAACAATAGTTCCGTTATTATTATCAGTTTTACTTAATATAAAACTATCTATCCCAATATTCTTAAACCCATCAATTGAAGTTATCAACATATCTTCCATGACTATTTCTGTCAATAAAAGCATATTATTAATACCATCAATCTCAGTTAGTGTTAGTACATCTAAATCACTATCATATTGATTAGAAATATCTAAACTTTCTAGCCCTGTAACAGCATCTAAGAAACTAACTGTAGTAAGTATATTGTTACTCAAGTTTAGTGATGGAATCAAAAATGCATTATTTAATCCTACTAATGTTTCTAATTTATTATTCTGAAGATTCAACTCATCAGACACTGCTAAACCATCAAAACTTGTTGTAATTGTTCCAATATTATTATCACCAAGGAATAAAGTAACTGCTGTTGTATTATTAAAACTACCTTCAACAACTTTAAAATCATTCCCAGTTATTAAAATACTAATATCATTCGCACTATCTAGATTATTAAACGAATCAATTATTTTTGTTTCCGAGAAACCAGCAATATTATCTTGAATAATAATTTGTTCATAAAGTCCATTGTTAAAACTACCATTTATTTCACCAATCTTACTATCTACAAATGAAATAACGTTATCTGCTGTATGAACAGCATACAAATTATTAAATGAATCAATTATTCTTTCTAATACTGGTGAATCAATACCCAAATCTGTTAATTCATCTAAATTATTGAAACAATTATTAATCGATGTGATATTTGTTCCTGTTAAATCTAAATATGACAATTCGGGTAACTCGATAAATGCATCAACCAAGTCGTTTGAAGTTACAATATTCGCTGCATTTATTTGATCTAAATTATCAAGATCACTCGTATCTACTCCACTTATTACTGATAAATTATTAATACTATTACCCGAAATATTCAATACTTGAAGACTGGGATTACCTAAGATAAAGGAAATATCTGCAATATTATTATCACTAACATCAATTGCTAGTAAATTATCCAAATTGATTGAATCTCCATCAATAAAATCAATATCCATATCTGAAAAATCAATTGTACCAATATTATCAATATCACTTATTGAATTATAAATTTCAACATGTGGTCCAAGTTCAAATCCAAAATCAAATGTATCAGTTTCATCTGTCAATAATAGTAAAGGTAAACTATTAAATGAGTCTCGAATTATACTAATACTATTTGGGTTATCTTCAAACACAAAGTCATCTGGGATAACTTCAGGTATTTCCCATACCATAACTAAATTTTCAAGTAATGGTAAGTTACTTATTCCACTTAATTCAGTTATTCCGTTATTAGAAAGTATTAAAGTCTGTAAATTGGCATGTCCATTAACTCCTGAAGTGTCAGTTAAATTATTACTATCTAAATCAAGAACTTCTAAATGTGCCCAAGAATCACTCATATCAGGAATAAAATCGATATTATTATTACTTAAATCAATAGATTCAAGATTAGGAATATCTCTTAAGTTAGAAAAATCAACTATGCTATTTTCAGACAAATCAATTTCAGTAACGTTTATCATACCTGCTAAATCACTAATATTAACGATATTATTGTTATATAAGACTAATTCTCTAATAGTTGTATAGTTTCCAATAGGGGTAATATCAGTTAAGTTATTATTTTCTAAATGTAATACTTGAAGTATTAATGTTTTTCCTCTTAAATCCTCTATTGAAGTTAAATTATTATCATTTAAATAGATTTCTCTTAAATTAGGAGCATTTTCTAAACTAGAAAAGTCTGGACTAGCTCCAAGTCCACCACATCCTAAATCATTTTCACTTAAATCAAGAATTTCTAAACTTACTAAATCATCTAGTGTGCTTAAATCACATATGTTATTTTGCCTAGCAATAAACTCTTTTAAGTTTCTTAGACCACTTAGATCTTCCCCTAACTGCACTATTTCATTATTACTAACATCAAGGGTTTCTAATAACTCTAATTGATTAATTGAAGGGAAATATGTGATTTTGTTATTCGAAAGAATTAATTCAGTTAAATTAACCAAATTATTTAGTCCTTCAATATTAACAATCCCATTATCACTTAAATCAAGCCTCGTTAGTTTAGTCATTTCCTCAACACCGTCAACACTTTGTAGTGTTTTAGTATTAGAAATGGTTAATTCATTAACTTTACTTAAATTTTTAAAACTATCAATACTTACTATAGAAGTATCAATTAAAACAATCTTTTGAATATTTTTAAGAGCACTAATCGGACTAATATCTTTAAAACTTTGCCCAATTAACGTTAAAGATGTAAGATTTTGGAAACATTGAATACCATTTAAATCAATTTCAATATTTGGATCATCAACTTCAAATTCTAATTCAATCTCTGAAATAACACTTAGATAATTAAATCTATTTATATCTCCAATTAAATCATACAAATCTTTACTAGCCGTAGACATAAACCCAGAATAAGTTTGACAATATTCCGGTAAATGCTCATTTTCAGCCGTTTTACTACAACTTCCCAAAAAGACTATAAGCGGTAAAATTACTAATACAACAAGATATCTTCTAATTGTTTTCATCTATTCCACCTCTCTCAATATATCTATTGGCTTAGTATTAGCCAATTTACTAACATTTCGGTTACTTAAGAAACCAATCATTATGAATACAACAACAATATAGAATGCCAAATTAAACATACTGATATTTGTAATAGAATTATCATTACCAATACTCAGCTTCATTCCAGCAAACGTAATAACACCACTTCCCTGGTTAATCGCTGATAAAAACATTGCATTAACAACTTGGTTAGCAAAGTAGATAATAATAATACTCATAATAGAAGCCAAAACTATTTCAAACAATATCTCAATAAAGAATAAATACTTAATATCTTTACTAGTGGATCCAACACTTCTATAGACACCAATTTCAGATATTCTTTCACTTAAAATTACTTGAAGTAATATATTGAAGAAAATAATACTAATAAACATCAACACGTTAAAGAAAACACCAAATAATATTTTAATACTTTGTAAATAATGATAGCTTTCAGTATTCATCTTACAACTTGAATAATCAGTAATAGTGAATACATCCCCTAACAGCCTTACATCTTCAAAATCAGTATTATCATTAATTACATTATCAAGACTATATATTGAACAAACTTCTCCTTGTTCAATATATTCTTTTCTAATAATCGAATAATCATCTTGATACTGATTACTCACACCTTGTAAAGGTATAGCAAAATACTCAACCGCTATATCATAAGGTTCATAATCTTTTCTAATACCACTTTCTAAGTTAATACTATAATACCCACTTAAAACATCTACTCCCGGACTAGAAACAAATAACTTATTATAAGTTTCGTAATCCATATATACAATTGCTTCATTATCATTTTCAATAATTCCTGTTACAATCATTTCTTTCTGTAACAATTGATCTTTAAAAACCCCTTCTTTGAAATAAGATAATCCCTCATCATAATCATCATCTGCCTCTTCATAAAGAGCACGATATACTCTCTCAATATAATATTCTCCACCTGGAGGAATATATCCTTCTATTTCATTTTCATCTATAACGTAAAAGACAGCTCCACTTCTAAACAAAATATCAAAATAGTCTGGATCAATATTGTTTACTTGTTCCTTAAATCCATCAACATATTCAATATATTCGTCAATACTTTCAAAATATCTACTATATTTCTCATCATCTATGATTTGATCACATTGATTTTGGTAGTAACTATTAATATCTTCATAATGATAACAATACTGTGGAATGTTTATTTTTAAATATCTTACTTTTAAAGTTTCTTGTGTTATTAAAGGGTTATCTTCTACAATATCACCATTTTCTAACTCAATTAAAAGATTTAAATATTCTTCAGTATTGTATATTCCCGTATAAATATCAAAACTATAAATTGGCATAGATATTTTTGTACCAATAAATGAATTTAAATTAACAACATCATCACTTAACTCTGTATATTGACGATAAAATTTTGATGTAACCATAATTTCATCAAACTCATAAGGATAATTGCTGTCTCCAATAAATAGATCACTATAACTATAGTCTTGTGTCTCAGCTACATCAATTAATCTTAGTTTATATTCCGAAAGTAAATCAGGCCTTGTTGGTATATTTGAAACATGTTCTACTCCTCTGCTTTCCAAACTATACGCCACATCTACGCTATTCCCCTCTATTATTTCACTATTTTCACTATAAAAATATGATTGAAATGAATCAAGTAAATTCTCTGAAGCTTCATTATATTCATTCAAACTTACAGCCTCATCCTCAGGAACAAAACTAAATGCATAACTATTAGCTTTGTTTAACGCTTCAAAATAAGCATCATATGATTCACTAATACCTCTTTCAACACCATTAAAAAGTATTGTAAAACTAAACGCCAAAGCTAGAGATAGCGCCGTAAAGAATGTTCTTAAGAGTTGTGATTTTATTTTTCTAAATGTTAAATCAATCTTATCTCTAAACTTTAAATTTGTTGGTTTTGTCTTCTTATAAACATTTTGATACGTTTGTTCAATATCTTCTCTAATTAAATCACTAGTAAATTTACCCTCTGTTAACTCAATAATTCTAGTAGCATGTTCATTAGCAATCCCTCTATCATGAGTAACAACAATTACAAGTCTTTCTTTACTTAGACCTTTAATTAATTCGATAACATTTTCACTAGTTTTATGATCTAATGCCCCTGTTGGTTCATCAGCCAAAATGATGTCAGGGTCTTTTACCAAAGCTCTAGCAATCGCTACACGTTGCCTTTGCCCACCACTTAATTGGCCAGGAAGTTTATGCATATGATCAATAATTCCTACTTTTGTTAAAATGTCTTTAACTTTAGCAGCTCTTGTTTTTTTATTTAATGTGCTTTGATATTTTAAGGCTATTTCAATATTTCGATAAACACTTAAATATTCAATTAAATGATATTCTTGAAAGATAAATCCAATCTTTTCATTTCGAATAGCATCCCAATGTCCCTCATTAATACTAACAATGTTATTCCCTTCTAAAAAGTAATCTCCTCCATCAGGTCTATCAAGCCCTCCAAGTATATTAATTAAAGTACTCTTACCACTACCACTTTTTCCAACAATTGCCACGAATTCGCCACGCTTAAAAGACGTAGTCACTTTGTTAAGTGCTACAATTTTGCGTCCTTCTTTTGTCTCATAAACTCTTTCAACATCTACAAGGCGTAAAATAATATCTCCGCGGCTCATTCAATCACCCACTTCTTAATGCATCTATTGCCTTCATATTCGCAGCTTTAAAGGATGGAATCAATACACTTGCGAATAAAAACCCTACAGCGCCTAGTATAACCATTATGCTAAACAAAATTTCATAACTAAACATCTCATTAATACCAAAAATACTTTCATAAATTGTTAAATCAACAACAATTCGTTTATACAACAATTTAAAGCCATAGGCTATTCCTACATAAATAGCTGAATTAATCACTAATATCCTAAGAGCTATTTCTAATGTTTCAAACACAAACATATTTCGAATGCTCTTTTTACTTACACCAATACATGAATAAATTCCAATCTCCCTAATTCTCGACACAACACTACTAGCAACAATATTAATATCAATTGTCCCACTAATAATAATCAAACTAATAAATATGGCTAAATAAATATAATAAAGCATATTCTCTAATGTTTGTGTCTCATTATATTCACGCAATTCTTCATTTGAAATAGTCGCATCAATTTCTTCACTAACACTCGTAATATCAATTCCAACTGTAATATCATCTAAATAGAATGAAAGATAAGTATCATAATATTCATCCACTCTAGTAAAATCTTTTTCATCTCTTAAATAAGTAATATAATCAGTAAACCCTTTGTTAGGAACATAAATATTCCCTGTATAGTTAATTCCATTGTAATAACTATTTAATACTCCTTTGATGACATAATCAAAACAATTTTCATCTATAACAGTTGTAGGAACAGCTCCATTAGAAATAATGGTTTCCCCACATATATAAAGTTTTTGTCCAATAAAAGTATTCAAATTAGAAACTGCTAATACTGTGCTTTGGTTATATGTTTTTTCTAAACTATATCCATAAAATCTAGATAGTAAAAATTCACTACTAACTAGTATTTCATTATCATTAGTAGGGTATCCCCCTACCAGAATTTGGCTAGTTAAAAAGAAATTTTCAGATTTTGATGGTAAAGTAACCATCTTAGGACTAAATACTCCCTTATTAACAGTAGATACATTAGAAGTAATAGGTAAATTCCCGTCATCACTCACTAAATACATCTCTTGAACATAATGTTCATAATAAAGTAACACTTCGTCTACATTAGATGTATTATCTAAAGCATTTATCACCGTTGTCTCATCGTCATAATCAGTAACTAAATATTGAACATAATTATTATTAACATCAAATAAATTAAAATTATAAGCACTAATATTCTTCATGACAATATTTACAACTAATAATAAACTAATACTAATAACAAAACTCAATAAAATACGTCGGTTTATATTAATTTTTTGCTTAAAATTCTCTCTCGCAATTTTTCTTGTGAATACTGGATTATTAGAAATATATTTTCTTTCTAAAGGCACAAAACATTTTTTCCCCACTCGAAGTTGATCCTCAATCTCTGGGAATTGCTTTAACAAGCGTCTTTTAAGTCTTCTAGTAACCTTAGTTTCATATGATAATAATCGATTAGTAGTATCTCTTGTAATGCTGTTCTTTTCTTTAATAATCTCATCACTAATAACTTCACCATCATGTAATCTAATTACTCGTGTAGCATTTTTATAAGCCAAATCTTCATCATGGGTAACCATAATGATAATTCTACCATCAGAAAACCTCTGAAGTAATTTCATAATTTCAAGTCCTGTAGTACTATCAAGCGCTCCAGTTGGTTCATCAGCTAAAATTATTGTTGGATTAACAATAATCGTTCTAGCAATTGCGACACGTTGTCTTTGCCCTCCTGATAATTCTTTAGCTAATTTATCTTCCGTGCCTTCTAATTCAACTTCTTTTAATAATCTTCTAGCAATTTCTCTTGCGATATTATTATCACTACCTGTAAGAATTAATGGTAATACAACATTTTCCATTACTGTTAAGTGATCAATAAGATTAAAACGTTGGAAAATGAATCCAATTTCTTGGTTTCTAATTTCTCGCCATTTAGCATCATTAAATTTATCAACATCTTGTTCGTTAAATATGATTTTACCACTTGTTTTTAAATCCACACCACTAATCATATTTAAAAATGTTGTTTTACCACTACCGCTTTCCCCTAGTACAGCGATAAACTCTCCTGCTTCAAACTTTAGATTAAGATCTTTTAAAGCAATAAAATCACGTTCTTTAGTAGGGTATATCTTTTGTAAATCTTTTACCTCAATCATAAGTTATCACCATCTCTAATAGCTTTAATTGTATCTATATTACCAAGTTTCTTAGTAGATACACGCTTAATAATGAATTTATAGATGAAGAAGTAGAAAATTATCGTTACTGTTGCTAAAACTACATAATTCATGACAAACACATCAAATAAATTAAAATCAAAAAACAACCCAAGTAAAGGCATATAGTAATGTTTAATAGGGGCATCAGTAAATAAGTGTAAATTACTTAAAATAAGTAATATTCCCAAAAAGCATAGATAACTAAAAATTGCTACTCGCCTATTTTCAATCTTTATCATATCATGAATATCATCATAACTAGTACCTAAAACCCTTAAACTAGCTAATTCTTTAACTCTTTTTCTTGTAGCTGTTTCATAAATATTTCCATATAAATTTATTAATACAACACTTAATAATATCGTACTTACAACCAAGATTATATATACAACAAGATACAAAACAACCATTACTAAACTTCTAATAGCATTTGTACTTACACTACTTATTAATAAATCTAAATTTGTACTTTCCATAAAACTAATAAATCCTGGATTAGCTTCTAGATTTTCTAACATCCCAATAACTTTATCTATAAAAGGGAAATTTTCAATAATCATTCTTGGTACAACCAAAAAGACTAATGATAAAATACTTCCGTATTCCCTTTCAAAACTACTAACTAGTTCTAAAGTATAATAATCATCATTTTTACTTTCATAAAACTGATTATTAAACAAATGTCCATATTCTTCATAGATAATTCTATTCGTGCTTTCTTGATATGTTAGTCTTGTCACGTCTCCATAATCTTCAAGCATATCAACATATTGAAGACTTGCCTTTAATCGTGGGTAAGCACTTTGTGCTTCAGTTATTAAGTTATCAAAAGATCTTGAATTGAAGTTGCATCCTACACATAAATATTGGAATTCTTCTTTACTACTTGTTACTAACATATGTTGAGCAATATAGTAATCCAGTAAATCTTGATGAGTTAATCCTTCAAACATTGTATTATCAATTAAATCATCTAGAAAAGCAGAATCTGGATTTAATCCATCTAAATCATCTTGAACATAATCATTTACTAGTATACTTGCAGTATTCAGAGTTAAAATCCAAGTTTCAAACTGATCACTTACGTTTTGTTTGATTTCTAAGATATATGTTTCATCAAAATCATTTACAATATCATCCACATTATATATCTCATAGTTTTCAACACTTATTTCAGCATATTGAATACTTTTAGAAAACTCACCTACTGAAGCATTATCCACTACTTCAAAGTTAATTAAATCTTCAACTTTATTACTAAAAATAAACGAGAAATTAATTCCGGCATTATTCGCAATAAAAACATCATCACGCATTTCTAAGAAAGGATTTATATCACCATCAAAATTAACTAATCCAACAATTTCAAACTCACTCGTCACTGTAGTATAGTTTTCCGTATAAGAATTCCCTTCATCACTAAAAGTTATTATATTCTTCGTAATTTCAATCATTCTATCACTAGCATCTAACGCTAAAAAAGCCTCGCTTATCATATTGCTAGGAATAATTTCCATTACATTGCCATATTCATCTTTGAAATCTACTTGGCTTAAAATTTCATAATCAAACAAATATGCAACAGGAATAACAACCTCAGTATTAGTTACTGGTAAACGGCTTCCTTCAAGCATATGTTCATTTAGTATATCTTCATTGCTTTCACTATAAACATAATTAAACTGATATATTAAATTAGGGTCTAAGTCGGTATTCATAAATCCTGAAACATAAGTATAAGGCTCAGGATGAGTAACAATATTTTGATAAGTATATTTTAAATCATCAAATACAATAGCATCATTTTCTTGTCTTAAAATTATACTTGAATTGTTATAATAGATAGCAAAAATATCTTCAAGATCTCTTTCTTGAAGCGTTTCATGAATATATATTATTTTATCTTGTTCATATTGATATCTAAAATAAGGATCAATCAATAATTCATCTAAAAAATTACTAGATGATATCTCTGTTTGGGTAAAATCACTAATGAAAGGAAACTCTAAATCGTGATACAAATCCTGATCAACTTCCTTCATTTCAAACTCTTCGCTAGCAAAGAATAACACGTTTTCATTATTCATTGTTCTTGTAAACATGGCTTTTTCGTTGAATCCTCCAAATGTTTCAGTAACAAAGTTTAACCCAAAAACAATAGTAAGTAAGAAAACTGTAAATATTAAAGAACTAAACAAATGTAGTCCTATATTTCTAAGAAATGATTTATTAGCATATTTTCTTTTACCATGAAAATCATCACTCGTTTGTAAGAAACGATAAATTCTTGTATTTAATTTAGAATTCTTCATTCTTTCTTTAATAAGGCGCTTTTTCAATTCATCATCAATATCAAATTTATCAGATGTATTTAATCTAAAGTTCTTTAAATCAACACCTAGATCCTTTAATACCGTTTCTTTATTTTCTTCTGATACCATTTGTTCAATATCAATTATTTGTTGTACTATTTTTTCATCTTTAATAATTTCTTTATCAATAATTAAATCTAATTCATCTACTCTTACTTTACCTGGATCAGTTATTAGCTCATTTTTTATAGTATAACCACTCTTGAGCTCAATAACTCTTGATGCATAATCTCTTACGATAGATTTATTATGTGTTGCAATTATCAATATTTTAGTACGACATAAATCTCTTAATAACTCTAAAACCTCGTTACCAGTTCTAGAATCTAATGCCGCAGTTGGTTCATCAGCAATAATAACATCAGGATTCTTTACAAATGCCCTCGCAACAGCAACTCGTTGTTTCTGTCCCCCAGATAACTCATAAGGATATTTGTTAGCATGGTCTCTAAGTCCAACAAGCTTTAAAGCGTGTAATGAAGCCCTTTTCCTGCTTCCTGAGTTAATTACACCTATAACCTTTAAAGCTAATTCAATGTTTTCTAATACGGTTAAATTATTTAATAAAATATAATGTTGAAAAACGAACCCTATTTTACGTTTACGAATAGTGTCAATTTCTCTTTCTGATTTTTCTCGCATACTTTCGCCACCCAAAATATACTTACCAGCGTAATCACGATCAAAACCACCAAGAATATTAAGTAATGTACTTTTCCCACTACCACTTTTTCCAAGTAAAACAATTACTTCTCCTTTTTCAAATTTATAATTAATATCACTTAACGCTATTACATTGTAGTTTATCGACTCATATACTTTTGTTAAATTCTTTAACTCAATCATTCTGTTGCCAACATCCGTATCGTATTACTTCTTGATATTTTATAAGCAGGTATTAAACTACCTATCATGAATAATCCAATAACAGTAAAGAAAATATACAGTATATGAGAGTAGTGAATATGAAAATCGATATAACTTGATTCATTATTAAGTATAAACGATATAAAAACACCATAAGTAACCTCTAAAAAATTAAAGAAGAATCCAAAATAATCAGCAATCAAAATAGATTGAAAATTAAAAACTCCATTAATAATTAAAATAAGAATAAACGTATATATTAATGTATCTTTAAAAATAGCCAAAGTAAACTTAATAGGTCTTAACATAAACAAAATAGCTATCTCTTCTTGTGATGCTCCAAAAGCCTTTAATACAGCTATTTCCCTTTTCTTATTTATAATATTAATAGTAAAAACAAATAGATAAGAAACGATACAAAAACCAATTAATATATATAGTATTACTTGAATTAATGCAGAGATATTTTGTTCCAAAAATTGATAAATAAAATCTAAAATAATATTCTTATCCGCTGCTTCACTTTGCACAAAAAACTTCAAATATCTGTCAGTAAAAATATCCAAATTTTGATTTATTACACCAATTACAATAAAAAGAGTTAAAGAGATACTAAAAGTTCTAAATGTATTACCAAATTTTTTCTTATCAATATCCATACTCAAAAATGAATACATCAATAGATTGATAAATCCAGCTCTACTGTCTTTCAGTTTCTTTTTCTCAGTCTTTTTAAAGTCTCTATTAACTAGTATTTCGTCTTTTACAATATTTCCATCAACTAGCATTATAATGCGATCGCTATACTTCTTGGCAAATTCTTCATCATGAGTAACCATTATAACTGTCTTTGTTTTTGATAATTCTTTTAATATTCCAAGAATATCTACAGCTGTATAATCATCTAATGCCCCAGTTGGCTCATCACAAAGAATAATCTTTTGATCATTTACGATAGCTCTTGCAATAGCAACGCGTTGTTGCTGCCCTCCTGATAATTCTGGTGGTCTTACTTTGGTGTATTGTTCTAGTCCTACTTGAGTTAGCGCAACTATCGCTTTTTTTCTAGCTTCCTTAAAGCTTAATCCGTTTAAAATAAGCGGAGTTGCCACATTATCTAAAACACTCATATCTTTTACTAAATTAAATTCCTGAAAAACAAAACCTATATAATTATTTCTAATAGTATTTATCTTTCTAGATTTTAATTTTGAAATATCATGTCCATCAATAATAACTTTTCCCTTTTCATACTCCATTAATGTGCTTATTACATTCAAAAGAGTAGTTTTTCCCGATCCACTTCTTCCTAAGATCGATACAAAACTACCTTCTTCAATATCTAAATTAATACCTTTTAATACATGTGTGGTGTTATTTCCATGCTTATAGCTCTTATGTAGATTCTTTATACGGAGTATCCCCATCTGTTTTCACCACCTAAATATATAATATAAAATTTGTGTGTAAATATTATGAATTTATTATAAACAAATAATTTTATTTATCCTAAATTTCTTTCAGCTTCAGTAATTCTTAAGTAATTTGGGTTTAATGAGTGAATATCTTTAACCTCTGTCAATAAACTTGAATTTAGAATTCTTTCTAAATTCATCTCTCCTTCACTAACTATAATATAGGGTTCTTTTAATGAATTTGTAAATTCATCTAAATTCGTAAGAATTTCTTTATCGGCTAAAATTAGCCCTTTACCTTTATTTTTATAAACTCCGATAAATGAATTTCCTCTTCTAGCATCAATTTCAGAGACAATCAAGTTATTTCCTTTATAACTGCTTGCCATTACCGCCAAACTACTAATAGTTTTTACAGTAATATCATTATTCCATCCAAACATCTTAGCAATTACAACACCAATGCGTAACCCTGTATAACTACCCGGGCCAATCCCAATAATAATTTCATCTAAATCAGCTACTTTTGTCTCATTAAGCTTAAATATTTTTTCAATTTCAACCATTATTTTAGTAGAGTGATCATTACTACCTGCTTCATAATATTTTCCAAGACAATTTAAATCCTCGTATAAAGCCACGTAGAGGAATTTAGTTGCTGAATCAATTACTAATCTTTTTAACGATTTCTTCATATTTACCAATTCCTTCAATTTTTAATAATCTTCTGTTTATATCAATTATCTCCATCTCAATAACTAATTTTTCCCTAGGAATACTCTCAATAATATTCTTATACCACTCAATAACACATATCCCATCACCATAAATATATTCTTCTAATTCATAATCCATTCCAATTCCCATTAGTCTGTAAACATCCATGTGATAAAGAACATTTTTTCCCTCATAAATTTTTAATATCGTAAATGTGGGAGAATTGATATTATCAGTAATCCCAATACTAGCACCAAAATACTTCGTAAAAGTAGTCTTCCCAGCCCCTAAATCGCCCTCTAAACAAACCAAAAATCCAGGAAATATACTCTTTCCAATCTCTTCAGCAAAAATCTTCATTTCCTCTAAATTTTCAATAATTATTTCCTTATACATATAATCACCTATTATATATTTATATATAAAAAATTATATCATATAAATGCCAAATATATGTATATAAAATCCCACTTATGATATAATCTTACTAAAAGGAGTGATAATTGTATGGACCTAATTCTCTATAACCCATTATCTAAAAATAGTAAATCGAATGTTCAAACTCATAAATTAGTAAGACAATACAAAACCAATAAAATTCCATTTCGACTAAAAAGCATTCTGAAAATTGATGATATAAAGGAATATCTTGATAATAAAAAAGAAATTGATAAAGTGATTTTACTTGGTGGAGATGGTACTATTAACCGTTTTATCAACGATACCGTTAACTACACTTTCTCACAAGATATTTATTTAAAGAAAAACGGCTCGGGCAACGACTACATGAGAAGCTTAAAAGGAAGCGATATAGAACCTCAGTATATTATGGAATCAACGTATGATACAGGGTTTAAAACTCATTTCATTAACGGTACCGGAATGGGTGTAGATGGCTATGTAGGCTATCTTGTTGATCAAAATATTAAAAAAGGAATATTTGGATACTTTAAAAGTACAATTAAAGCATTACTCAAATATATTCCCGAACCTTTAACACTTACAATTGATGGAGAAGTATACAAATTTGAAAAAACTTATTTAGTTACTATGAATAATGGTAGGTATTTTGGTGGTGGAATGAAAATAGCGCCACCAGGCAACATAAATGATGAGTATTTAGATGTAGTTGTTGCTCATTCAGCTAGTAGATTAACTCTAATATTTATATTCTTAACAATCTACTTAGGAAAACATATTAAATTCAAAAAATATGTCTTTCATAAAAGAGGGAAACATATAAAAGCAGAATATACTACTCCTCAAATAACTCAAGCTGATGGAGAAAATTACTATGATATCACAACAATCGAAGCAAAAAGCACTGGTAAACAAATACATTTCAAATATTATGAATAAAAAATAGGAACTATCATCGATAGTTCCTTTAGTTTATATCTTTAGCATATCCCAATATGCCATTCAATTTTGTTTCAATGAATCCCATCTTCTTAATATACCTAATATGATCTCTATTTTCAGTAAAAACAACAAATCGATCATATCCTTTACTTAAAAAATATATTTTTTGTTTTCCAAAAACAAATGATCCAATCTTAAAATCCCGAAACAGAGGTATAACATAGTCTAAAGCAATTTCAAGTGTATGTTTATCATACTCATTACAAATAAATATACCAGCTGGATTCATGTTTCTCAACAGGTATAATTTGATTTTCGACTCTGAAATATCAATTTTTGATAAATCACTATATTTGCCAATATCTTTTTCATAAAACTTTAAGAAATATTTCAAATATTCTGTATCTTCTTCAATCGGCATTACTCTCAGATATTCCTTAGATAAATACATTCTCATAAGATAATAAATATCGATAATAACAATCCCAAAATTCATAAGACCAGTTGGAGTTGATCCAATCATAAACCCATAGGCACCAAATAACAAAGCCCCAAAAAGGTTAATCCATCTTAGTTTCTTAATTGAACTCATCAATAACGAAACTAAAACAATTAAACTAGCTATATACCCAATCCATTCTAATAATTGTTGATCCATATTTACACCTCCATACTTCTTTTTAATGTATTATATAGTTTTCTATTCTAAAACTCAAGTAACATGTTATATATTTTTAAGTTCTTTTCTCTTAAAAGGTTTTATTTCAGTAATTAAGATACCACTAACAATTAAGAATCCTCCAATAACTACTTGTATCGTCAATATTTCCCCAATTATCAACACAGATCCTATAGCCGCAAAGAATCCTTCAAGTGCTACAATTAAGCTTACTCTAGTAGGTAAACTAATTTTAAGTGCGTAACTTTGAACTAGAAATCCAAGTGCAGTATTAAATATTCCTAAAAACAATAACGGCCATAAATCAAAAAGTACAATACGAGGCATTTTATCAAAAAATATCATAAATATAACTGAAATAATAAAAGATGTAAACATGTTTATCATTACGAATAATGCTGGATTAAAATCGTATTTTTTTTGATAATAAGACGCAGTAACAACATGAAAAGCAACCATAATAGCACAAAACAAAGTAAATAAATCCCCAATATTAAGCATATTAAATCCATTACTATCAAAACTTAATAAAAACATTCCGAAAATAGCAACTATTACACTAACAATATTATATATATCCACCTTCTTTCGAAAGAATAAATAATATAAAAATGGCACAAATACGATATTTAATTGTGTAATAAATCCATTTTTAGAAGGCGTAGTATAGACATTACCCACTGTTTGGAAGTAAAAACCAAAGAATAAAAAAAATCCTGTTATAATTCCGTATTTTAAGATAGTCTTATTTATTGTTTTAAGTTTCTCAAAATATATAATAGCTAATAAGATACTGGCAACAAAAAAACGCCCAGCCATAATAGTGCTAGCCCCATATCCCATATTTACTGCAATTTTTGTTATTGAGAATCCAAGTCCCCAAATTACTGTGACTCCAACTAATGATAATTCAGCGAAAACTACCTTCTTATCTGTCATAATTACACCTCGATTAAACTATACTATATAAAAAAAAGTAATTCAATTAAGAATTACCATTTTTATTTACTTTAAGCGCTTTTTCAATTCCTTTGTTAGTTTTTCATATCCTGGTTTTTCTAATAAAGCAAACATATTCTTTTTATAATCTTCTACTCCAGGTTGATTAAATGGATTAACCCCAAGTACATAGCCACTTACCGCGCATGCCTTTTCAAAGAAATATACTAAATATCCAAAACTATATGGACTAATTTCTGGAATATCAATTATTATATTAGGAACCCCTCCGTCAGTATGTGCTAACAAAGTACCTAAAAACGCTTTATTATTCACGTAATCCACAGTTTTTCCCGTTAGATAGTTTAATCCATCTAGATTAAGACTATCACTCTCAATAACTAATTCTCTTTCAACTTTTCCAACATTAAGTACAGTTTCAAATAAGTGCCTTTCGCCATCTTGAATATACTGTCCCAAACTATGTAAATCAGTGCTAAATGAAGCACTTGCTGGGAAAATTCCTAAATGGTTTTTCCCCTCACTTTCACCATAAAGTTGCTTCCACCATTCACCCAGAAAGAAGAAAGCAGGTTCATAATTAACCAACATTTCAATTTTCTTCCCACTTCTATAAAGTAAGTTTCTAATAGCCACATATTTATAAGCTTCATTATCACTAGAATACTCTAAATACTCATTATATGCGTCTTTTGCACCTTTCATTATATCATCAATGTTAATACCTGAAGCAGCTATAGGAAGCAATCCTACACTTGTTAAAACACTAAATCTTCCCCCAACATCATCAGGAACTATAAAAGAAGTATATCCCTCTTTTTTAGCCAAAGTTCTTAAAGCTCCCTTTCCCTTATCAGTAGTAGCATAAATCCTCTTTTTAGAACCTTCAACTCCATATTTTTCAATTAAAATCTTTTTAAATACTCTAAATGCAATAGCAGGCTCAGTTGTTGTTCCTGATTTGCTTATTACATTAATTGAAAAATCTAATCCATCAAGATAATCTACTAAATCCAATATATAAGAGCTAGAAATATGATGTCCTACAAAAATAACTTCTAATTCCTTATCTTTTTTAAAGTGTTTACTTAACATTTCAATAGCAGCTTTAGAGCCTAAATAAGACCCCCCAATACCAATAACTAGCAAAACATTAGAAGATTCTCTAATTTTTCTTGCAGCTTCTTTTACTAGTAAGAATTCAGCTTTATCATAGTTAATTGGCAAATCTGTCCAACCCAAAAACTCATTTCCTTCACCAGTTTTACTATGCAAAGCATTATGCGCTATTTTTATTTCATTTTCAATAATTCCCAAATCCTTTTCATCAACGAAACTAAGGGCTTTACTGTAATCAACATGTAAATATTTTTTCATATAAAAACCTCCTTTGCTACTGCTAAATTTTACCATAAAATCACTATTATGTATAGAACAAAGGAAAAAGACATGTTAACTCGGCTTTTCACAAATATAGCATATTTTATATCTTTTTTAACTAAATAAAGGGATATTTCCGTCATAATATAGAATTTTCTAGTAAATAAAAAACGATGATTATTTCTCATCGTTTTTTATATTATAACTTTTTATCCATTCATTAAGACTTTCTTTTAAAGGATCAAATCCTGCTTCTAATTCAATGTTATATCTTTTTTTTCTCTTATGTAGCGCTTTATAACTTAAACTTAATCTGTTATTAGTAATATTTAAGATTTTTAAATCAATAACATCTCCTACATTTACGTAGTCATCTATACCACGTACAAAACCGTCACTAAACTCTGAAATATGTATTAGTCCCACATATTCTTTATCTACCTTTACAAACGCACCATACGGCTTTATAGCAGTAATCTCTCCTTTAATAATGCTCCCTTGTTTCATTATTAAAACACCTCGTTTTTCGATTACTCATAAATAGTATAGCAAATAATAGAAAAACTTGAAAGTAATTAATTAAAAAAGAAAATCATTTCACTGATTTTCTTATAACGAATATTGCTAAACAAAGGGATTACCCTCTATTATTTCACTATATATTTTCTACTCCAATAACTCCTGGTACCTCTTCAATTAAGATTGCTTCAATTCCATCTTTTAAAGTCGAATCAAGTGCACTACACCCAACACATGCTCCAAGCATTTCAACATACACAATTCCATCTCTAAAACCAATATAATTAACATCTCCACCATCTCTTTGAAGGTACGGTCTTACCTTATGTAAAATCTCTTTTACTTGTTTTTCAATAATAGTAGCATCCATATAATTCACCTCGATTTACTAATGCATACATATTATACAATAACTTTATTTAAAGAGTAATTAAAATGCTAAAAAAAATAAGGATTATTCCTTATTTAGTCTTTTTAGCACGAAATATGGTGCATTAGGTGTACATGATTCCATTAAATAATCAGGGATTGTTTCGTAATTATGTTCTGAAAATCCTTTAAAACGTAACATATCACTACTATAATCCCCAACAATATATAAATACTTATCTAAAAAACTAACATAACGATCATTAAAAGCCTTTATTTCAAGTGCTTCTTTATAATCTTTTATTAGTTCAAAATTACCATGATCAGTCTCTATCATAACTTCTTTACCTCCTTTAAGTATCTTTTTCGATATTCATTGACATCATTCTTTTTAAGATGTATTAAAACTGTAAATCCAATCAACACTATTATATAAAAGAATACGGAAAAATAAAATACATATAATTTATTTATTTCATATAGAAATCCACCAACAATAAATCCAAGAGTCATTCCAAGCCCTACTATACTTTGTCTTACTCCAACCAGTATACCCTGGGGAACCTCTTTGTTCTCAGACATAAAGCTAATCGCAGTTGGCTCATATATGGCTAACATTATTGTGTATCCTATAAAAAAAGTATATAATCCCACCATTAAATTTTCAGTATAGAATGAGAAAAGTAAAAATAATGGTGCAAAAATAAATTGTAATTGTAAAAAACGGAAATTATGATATCTTTTCAAAAAATAAGGTGCAATATATATATTTGAAATAAGACTTACAATACCAACTGTGAATACAAAATACCCTAACTGCACTACAGAATAATTACTATCAATAATATAATAATCAAGAAACCTTCGTACATTACTGTGAGAAAAACTTATAAAGAATGTCAATGTAATAGTATAAATAGGTACCCATGGCAATTTAAACATATATTTTATATCTGTCCAAAAATAACTTCTTGATAAATGATGATCTGTATCAATTAAATCTGTTTTTTCAAAATATATATATATTCCTGATAATAACAATAATCCACTTTGAATAATAAATACCATGTTGTAATGAGGATTTAATACTTTTGCTAAATAACCGCCTAATAAATATGCAATTGCTCCACCAATCATATACATGGAAACCGCATAACTAAGGGTTCTATTTCTTTCATGCTCATCAGTATATGAATCATTAATATAAGAATAAACATTTACCAATATACCAGCTACAAACATCCCACTTATTAACGAAGCCACTAGTAATAAATACTGATTTTGGAATAATCCAAATAGAAACTGTCCAAAAGCAAATCCAATAAAAACAATTCCCAATACTTTATTCCTGTCTTTTATATCACCTAGTGCTCCCCACAAAGTAGCAAATATCGTTAATCCAATTCCCCCACCAGCCAAATAAAAACCTACAAATCTACCACTTATATTTAGTGAATTTGTATAGAGAGGAACAGCCGGATTACCAATATTAAAGAGAATTCCAAACAATAGAGTAATAAATAGTAAATACTTCTTTTCTTTTTTTATCTATTTACCTTGCTACATCTTGTAATCATCAGGATTATACCCATACTCATCATATTCTTTTACTTCATCCTCTATTGTTTCTGTATTCTTTGTTTCTAGTTCTTTTACAGGCAAAATAATACCCAATACAATATAAATAACTAAAGGCGTGAAACCGCCAAGCAAGGTGATAATTACAAAAAGAATTCTAACTAAGTTTACATCCAAATCAGTATATTCTGATAATCCAGTGCATACACCCATAAAAACTTTATTTTGATCTACTCGATATAATCTTTTTGAAACGCTCATTTAAATCACCTCGTATAATAAATAGTTATTTCTTTTCTAATAATACAATACTTTCTGCCATAATCGCTTCTTTTTTGCCAATAATACCTACTTTTTCTCCAGTTGTGGCCTTAACACTTACTTGATTTATATCAATATCTAATAAATTTGCTATATTCAAACGCATTTGATCTTTATAATTACTAAGTTTTGGTTCTTCTAAATAAACTGTCGAATCAATATTTATAACTTTATAGCCTAATTCTTTTACTTTAACCATAACCTTCTTAACGAGTAAACTAGAGCTTATCCCATTAAATTCATCACTAGTATCAGGGAACCATTCTCCTAAATCTCCAAGTGCTAAAGCTCCAAGTAAAGATTCACAAACAGTATGGAGTAAACAATCGGCATCACTATGTCCTACACTACCTAATGTTGAAGGTATATCTACACCTCCAATAATTAATTTTTCCCCTATATCTAACCTATGAACGTCTGTACTATGCCCTATTCTCATTTTAAGATTACCTCTAACATCTTAATATCATCTTGTGTTGTTAATTTAATATTTCTATAGTCACCATTTACAACACAAGCCATAATATCAAGATATTTTTCTACCAAAACAGTATCATCTGTACCATAATAAACATCTTCCGCCGCTAGTTCATGCGCTTTAAGTAATGTGTTTTTATCAAATCCTTGAGGCGTTTGGGTTAAAATCAGTCTTTTTCTATCCAACGTCTTAACAACGCGATTTCCTTGTACTACCTGGATAGTATCCTTAACTTTTACACCTAAAGTTATACTAGGATAGCTTGTCAATTTCTTGTAAATTTCAGAAACTGCGTGATTAGATATAAAAGGGCGAGCACCATCATGAACCAAAACATAATCATAAACGGCTATTTTAAGGGCATTATAAACACTATCTTGTCTATGTAAGCCCCCTAAAATTACAGTAATGTTCTTGTTTTTGTAATCTTTACTCATACTTGAAAAATCACGTTTAGATACCACTAAGATAATCTCTCCACAATTTGGATCATTTAAAAAGAAATTTAAACTGTAGTCTATGACACGTTGCCCATTTATTTCAATTAATATTTTGTTCATATTTAAACCTGTTCTTAGACCACCTCCTGCAGCTAAAATAATCGTAGAATATTTCAAATTTATCACTCCTTTAAAATATAGTAAAAATGTTTTAGAAAAAACAAATAATTATAAAATTTTTTAAAATTTTTATCACAGAAATTACTAAGAAAACTATAAACTACATCAAATATTTATTTGTGAATATAATTATGATTTTCAATATACTTTTTTGTATGTTTTTTGACAAAATTATTTAAAAGCTTTTGAATCTATTCAAATTAATATAGTCATATATACACAAGAAGAAATACTTTCTTGTTTTTTGAGTTTTCCACATAAGTATTCACAACGCAGTGTTTGAGTATGTTTATAAATGTTTCCCGCTAAAACAGTGTGATAAAAATATACCAATTTTCATATAACTTTACATTAGTTATAATTATTAATTCCTATCATAATAACGGTAATTTGCATCATATGAATCCTTTAGTGTAATTTTAAGTGCATTTAATGCTTCTTCAATTACTTGATTAGCATTTTTCCCTTCATAAGGAGATTCAGAGATACCAAGATTTGGGAACAAAGTTTGTGTTATCCCACCAAATACCATTGTCAAATTGAATAAGTCACCTCCGTGAGTTAGTGCTCTATCTATTAATTCAACCTTTCTTTCATCCTTTATAATTAGGGCAAAATTTATACCTCCAACACGGTACAAACTATGGTTATCTTTAATAAAGTTATAACGTAGTTTCTTTAAGTATTCTCCCATCATTAAATCCCCTACATCTCTACCATATTTTTCATTGATATTTGGAACGTTTGACAAGTGAATCATCAATAGTGTGAATGGTACTTTTTGACGTACTAATTTTTGTATTTCCTCATACATATTTTTGTAGATAGGAAGCTGATTTAACACATCTATTTCACTTTCAGGAAATTGTCTAATGTCCATTGGTTTTATAACAGAAATTAATGATACTTTTTTATTCAAAAATATCTTCTTACCCGTCTCTTTTATCCAGACAATATTACCCTTGTTTTTCACACGATACGTTGTAGTATAATTAGGTCTTTTTTTCGTCAATTTTTCGATGATATTTTTATACTGTGGAAGATCATCTTTATAGATTTTTTCTTCAAACATTTCTTGGTTGAAAACATTGTTTTCTAGTCCAAAATATTCGATAAATTTGTCAGTTCCGAAGAAATCCTCTCCTTCATCCTTGAAACACATACCATCTTTAAGTAATTCTATTGTTGAAATAAATCTTTTTCGTAATAATTCGGTAATCTCATTGATTTCTGCTAGATTTTTCTCTAGTTGATGATACTCAAATGTAGAAATATCTTTTCTAAACAGACTTACTAAAACCTTCATCATTAAAATCAATATAAAGAATCCGATTAGGGCGTATGTAAAGTAATCATAGTATGTAGATCCAATCATATCTGTGAAATAAAAATAACCCAGACTTAGTGCAAATGCAAAAGTGACTATATAACTATAGTCAGCTTTCATTTTATTTGCTAATTTTAAAACTAGATTAAACAACAACCACACTATTATGATCGTAATTACAGCATATAACTCCATTTACATCATCCTTGTCTATTTATCAATAGTTCCTTTAATATATGAATTTGGATAATAATATGTTAGATATAGCCCTAAAATGGCTAAATAATAACTTAATGAAGAATAACTTCTAATTAATGAAAAACTTAATAATGCAACAATTAAGAAAATCATTCCCCAAATAAATGTTAGTCCGCCACACATTGATTTAAAAAGTTTTGTTCTTGTGTAATCTGTGCGGTAATCATATTTAATATAGTTAAAAGCAATCGGTATATTGATTAACCAAGTCATTAACCAAAACATTGCGAAAAACAATAATGTATATCTACTATCTTTAAAAGTATTTAATTCTGGTATAAAAATACTTAAGATACTTATTATTGCATAAATCCCTAATGTTACATATTCAAATATAGTAATAAACTTATAAATACGGTATTTCCAGTATATTATTCCACCTAATAATACCAATGTTGTTGGAGCAACAATTAAGTAGTTATGATAATTAGCAAGCAGATTAGATAATATTAGTATCATAATTATCGCTAACATAAACTTTAACCCGTGTTTTCCTTGTACATATTGATACCTTGGTGTACTTTCTATTTCTATTCCCATATCAAATGCTTCAATAACTTCTTCAAGAAATTCACGATCGCCAACGTATTCTAATATTCCTTTATCCAAGACCTTTTCCAGCGTTGTATTACCCACACTTAAATCATAAAGACATTCATTAGTTGCAATAATAATAATATCTGAAATGTCACTTACTCCCTTGTAAACACGATGATGTTTTGCCTTTGTACGAATATAATATGAATCCTTCCCAATAAAGAATTGAATGTTTTTTTCCTGCTTTCCTAAAGCATTAGGAATGTATTGATGTACTATTATAGCCATTAATTCATCGTGTGTTATAAAATATTCTTCATCATCTCCATGATAAATTAAATCATCAATAATGTCTCCATATTCAACACCTGTTTGAATAATTCCCGAAATCCCTGCTTCTGGTTTAACCCAAGCGCCAATAAAGTAACTATTGGAAAACGGGTTAGTAGCGCTATAATCATCAATATCAAATAAATCATTTATCGTCTTGTTTTTCCAATACTCTTTATTAGATATTCCACCAAAATACTCTCTTTTCTTTCCAATCTTACTTACCGCAATATTATCGATAATGTTAGGAAAGTATTTAACTACCTGATCAATCACTTGATTAAGTTTTTGTTTTCGAGGTATATCATCATCAATAAACTCTACTAACAATGCTCCAAATCCCTTTGGACAACTAGTTTTATCAATCTCTCTATAATTTACTAAACTAAGAATTCTAATATCATCTTCTGGAATTTCACTAAACAAGTAATGTTTTTCCTTAATTCCAAGCGTTTTAGCATCTTTACTTAATCCAATATACACTTGATTAATCATTGTTTTATTTTGTACAGTACAATACATATTTGAAAATTTTTCTAAAACATCTTGATTTTCTGGCATGTATTGCTCTACAAAATCATCAATTCTCATATTGATTACATAATGCTTTGCTTGAATCTCAACACCTTCAGCATCAATAATCTTAACAATTACATTGTCTTCAATAATAAATTTATCTATTTTTCTATTTGTAAAAATCTTCTCTCTTGTTTTTGAAATTTCATTGGAAAATGTCTTAACAATCTTATCAAAAGATGTCTTAATAAAATGAGATCCATCAATAAAAGTATCAAACCATTTAACAAAATAGTTATAAGCATTAATTTCATGTAATGGTATTCCTACAGAATCATAAACTAATGAAAACTCATTTATCAAATCCTCATTATCAAAATACTTATTTAACACTGATAGGAGGTTTTGATCTCCTAATTCGATCATTATAGATGGAAGAGTATATTCCAAATTATTTAATCTTGCTAACTTTTGTTCTTTGTAATCTTTATGATATCTTAAAATATCATCAAATAATAAATGGATTTGATCGCGTTGTTTAGGATAATATCTTACTAAATAGATAAGATAATTATTAAAATCATTTGGTCTTTTTACAATTCTTCTATTTTTATCTATAATCATAGCAAAAGGATTGTCAAAATAATCAAAATTATTTTCTAATCCGCATCTTTTAGTATATTCATAGAATAAATCACCTTGATGTACTCCACCAATATCGTAATTGTAAAACTTAAATTCATACTTGTTATTATTAGAATCTTTTAAACGATTAGTATAGCTTTGCATTTTTTTGCGCTTTCCTTGTTCAAAAACAGCAACATTACGTAAACGTTTCGACAAATAAGTCGCTGTTGTAAGGCTTCCAAGTCCTCCACCAATAATAACTACATCGTATTTTTCCATAACATCACCTAATTTCTAATATTACTATTTATTATATCATATTTCGGAAAATGATAATATCATTAATAAAAAAAGCCACAAGGGCTTTTAATTTTGTAAATGTTTTTCTAAATATAACAATAAAGATTCCTTACTAATATCTAAATCTAAGTATCCATCAACAGAAACACTAATATTACCTGTTTCTTCACTAACAATGATTGTTAATGAGTCTGAAATTTCACTTATTCCTATAGCTGCTCGATGTCTCGACCCAAGTTGTTTAGGAATGTCTAATCGCTCAGTTGGTGGATAATAAGCTCCTGCACATACTATTTGATTCTTTCTTATTATTACCGCACCATCATGTAATGGTGTGCTTGGATAAAATATAGATGACAACAACTCACTATTTAATGTTGCTCCTACTTTAAATGCGTTTTCAATGAATTCATCCATTGAAGTATTTTTTTCAAATGTAATTAAAGCTCCAATTTTTTTACCACTTAAATGATCAATACTTTTTATTAATTCAATTTTTATGTTATCTTCTAGTGAATTATTAAATAAAGAACGTCGTTTTATTCCTAATTTATTTAATATTAAGATTACTTCAGTTTGAACTATAATACCCACTAATAATAGAATAGGAACAGCTATAAAAGCATGAGGAAACGTTACATTTTCTTGAAATATAACTATTATTAGATATATGAACAATGAAACATTCAAAAGCTTAAGTAAACGATATACCTGTGTAATTGTTTTTGTTTTTACCAGTATTGTAAAAATAGCTAGAAGATATATATTGATAACTAATAAATCAAAATTGCTCATAATATCACTCCTTCTTCATAATTATACACAATTTGTAAAAGCATTAATACATAAAATTACCGAATTTTATAATAGAACAAAAATATATTTATTTTCATATAACATTGTTATTGTTATAATAAATAGGTAATAATATATGTTTTTTTGTATATAAATTTATTTATTATATTTTTTTTCCTTTAATAAAGCGATTTCACAGTGTTGGTAAAATGTCAAGACTGTTATTAAAATTTATCTTATTATATAATTAATTTACATTCTCTTATTTTTTAGGGGGCTTATACAGATGAGAAAATATAATGTTGATTTAATTAAAAAAATAAATAATGATATTACAAATGGTTTTCCACATTTGTTTCCAATAACTGATGACATGGAAAAAACCTTTTCTGGTGTTTCAAGATTAGTTATGCTTGATAGGTATACCCAAAAAGATTTATCCTTAGAAACGTTGTCGATAGGCGATTTAGTTATTACTATCGTTAAAAATGATCCCAAATTCCCTGCAAGAGGAATTGGGAATATTTTAGAGATTAATGGTGATTATGTAAAAATTCAATTAGAAGCTAACTACATAAATAACGCTGAAGATGCTGATTCTAATGGATGTGTTGTTAGATCTAAAAGAATCATTGATAAACCTTTAGAGTTATATTTTGAACAAATAGCTAAAAGAGTAGCTCATCACCTCGGTGAAGATGAAGATGAGCAAACAATAAAAGACTTTTATGATGAAGTATCGAATTTGAATTTAGTCCCTGCTGGAAGAGTTCTATTTGGAGCAGGAAGCAATACTAATGTAACATATTTTAACTGTTTTGTTATGCCATTTATTCATGATTCTCGTGGTGGAATAAGTGATCATCGTAAACAAGTTATGGAAATAATGAGCCGTGGTGGTGGAGTTGGAACTAACGGTTCTTCATTAAGACCAAAAAACTCTTTAGCCAAAGGAGTAAACGGTAAATCTAGCGGTGCAGTAAGTTGGTTACACGATTTATCAGAATTAACTCATTTAGTTGAACAAGGCGGTTCACGAAGAGGAGCACAGATGATTATGTTATCTGATTGGCATCCTGATATCGTTGAATTTATTATTTCCAAGATGCAAAACCCTATAATTCTTCAATTTTTAATAGATACAATAAAAGAACCTTCAATTATTGCTGCTGCAAAAGCAAAATTAAGATTTGTTCCTTTAAGTGAATCAGAAATTCAAATAAATGAATACATATTAGAACAAACAAATATAACTCCAGGTATTTTTACTAAAGAGATTGTTGATTCTGCTTTTGAAAGAATCAATAAAGGTGGACATTATGAAGTAAATAACTCAGAATTCTTATCTGGAGCTAATATATCAGTTGCTATTACCAATGAATTTATGGACGCAGTGGATA
>JAUVLT010000065.1 GCA_030600605.1 Mycoplasmatota bacterium | reverse complement strand
CAGAGAAAATATCGGATTTCTTAAGAGTAGTTGGCGCAATTAGTGCTCTTTTTGAATTTGAAGATGAGCGAATTAAAAGAGATTTTGTTAATTCGATAACGAGAGTTATGAACATGGAAATCGCGAACCAGAATAAAACATTAGAAGCAGCTAATAAACAATTAAGAAGTATTAGTGTATTAGAAAATATGATAGATATTTCAAGATTACCAAAAAGTATGAAAGAAGCTATAGAATTAAGAAAGAAATTTCCAGAGTCTTCACTTAATGAATTATCTGATTTAAGTTATCAAGTAGTAAATAAAAGAATATCAAAGTCAGCGCTTAATCATCGGTTTAGAAATATAAATGATCTATCAGATCAAATATTAGAGGGCTTAAATGAGTAAAGCAATCGGTATAGATATTGTTGAATTTAATCAGATATCACCGAAATTAAGCGATCAATTTATTAAGAGAATATTATCAGATAATGAATTAAAAAGATATAATACAATTAGTCATAAACAGAGAAAATTAGAGTATATATCAGGAAGATTTGCAGCTAAAGAAGCTTATACTAAGGTATATAAAAAGTTTGATGAGCCTTTAAATTTTAAAGATGTTGAAGTTTTAAATGATGATTTAGGAGCACCATACATTAAATCATTATATAGACCAAATGACAAAATACTAGTAAGCATATCTCATTCTGCAAATTATGTTGTAGCAATATGTATTTTAAAATAAAAAACAATCTCACTTTATATGAGATTGTTTTTCTTTCAAGTATTCTTTAATAAGACCATTTCTGTATGCATCAAGAAGTTTATATAAATCATCAATCTCTTCTTGGAGTCTTTTACCTTTATCTGTGTCATAAAGATATTCTCTATTAATGTTGATTTCTTCAGATTGATTTAATGAAATAATATCTTTTTCTTTTTCAATGATATCTGATATTGTGGTAAATCTTTCGTGAGACATTAAAAATATTTTATATGAATCAATAACAAGTGTGTAGCCACCAATACTAATTTTAGAGGCATACGCTTTACTCATTCCACCGTCTATAGCGTATATTCTACCATTAGCTAAAATTGGTTTATCACCCGCAGATATATCGTTAGGAACATGTCCATTAATAATTTTTGATTTATCATAATCAATATTGAATTCTCTATATATATTTCTTAAAACTGTTTCATCTTCTCTTTGTAAGAAATAATTATTCATTTCCTCATAATGACTTTTTTTGTCTTCAATAAAGTATCTTTCAAATGTTTTCATAGCTTTTTTACCAAACATTGGTGAGTGTTCACCTTGCCACAGGAATATAAAGTAATCATTGTTATTGTTGCTTTTTTTATTATGGCGATGCAAAAAACTTACTCGTAATTTTTTTTCTAAAATATCAAATAGTTCTTTACCATTATAGTATTTATGATCAATTTCTATTTTTGATAATTCTCCATTTTCGTTTAAAGGAATACATCCGTGAAATAACAAATTATTATTGTATATTAGATACATATGGCCATTTTGAAATAAAAATTCTATATGTGATTGTAGTAAATCATTATTTAAGAAAGAATTTTTTAGTTGATTAAGAAGATCGTTTTCTTCTTCTGTGAGTTTGTAGGGATTTTTCGGATCAACTGTAGGGAAGTTATTGTCTTTTAGCCTATATGTTCCTCCTTCAATCTTTATTGTTCCTTCTTCATAATTTATTTTATCTAATAATAAACGATTATCTAATTTGAAGTTTGGGTTTCTTTTAAAGACTAAACCTTCAAGTTTAAATTGAAGAATAGCGATAGCTTTATGCATTTTAGCTACTAACTGTTCTTTATCAATATCTGGTTTAATTGTATCGTTTTTAGGCATGAAGATTTTACAATCATCATCTTGATAATGTTTAGAAGCATATCTTGCTAAAGGTAATAAGTTAATTCCGTATCCATCTTCTAATGTATCTAATGTATTATATCTAGATGAATTTCTGAGGACGTTACATATAGCTAGTTTACTTCCGCAGGCAGCACCCATCCATAAAATATCGTGATTACCCCATTCAATATCTACTGAATGGTAATTGATTATTTTATTCATTACTAGATGTGCGCTAGGCCCTCTATCAAAAATATCTCCTACAATATGTAGGCGATCAATAGTTAATCTTTGAATGAAATACGATAATTCTATTAAGAAATTTCTTTCTCTTTTTGTTTTGAAAATTGCATCAATTATAGCGCTATAATATTGGGTTTTATCCGTATGTGTACTTTTTTCAAACATCAGTTCTTGGATGATGTAAGAAAAAGCTTTAGGTAAACTTTTTCTAACCTTACTTTTAGTATATTTTCTTGATAAGTGTTTACTTATTTCGATTAAATCTAAGAGTTGTTCTCTGATGAATAATGGATATTCTTTATTATCCATTAAGTTTTCATATTTTCTTAACATTTGTTTAGGATAATAAACGAAGAAGGCTAAACGGTTTTTCTGATCATTGTTCATTTCAGGAAAAATGATATCAAGTTTTTCTCTTGTAACTCCGGAACCATTTTTTAAGAAGTGATTAAATGTATCGTATTCTCCGTGAATATCAGACAAAAAGTGCTCGGTTCCTTTTGGAATATTTAGTATGGCAGTTAGATTTATGAGCTCAGTACTTACCGCTTGTACAGTAGGAAACTCCTTTGCGAGTAATTTTAAATATTTTAGTTCATAATTATTATTCATAAAACACCTCTTTCGAACTATGTCTAAAATAATTATAACATTTTCTAAATAACATTAGTACTTTATTTTTTTAGTTTGAACGTATTATTGAATAAAATGAAAAGTATATAATACTTGCATTTTTTTGATATTTTTTATACAATATATAGAGCTGAGGAGTGGTTTTATGGCGAATTACAAAAGTGGTTTTAAACGTAAAGAAAACGACCGTTTTGTATCTTATATTTTAATAGGATTTACGGCTACATTTTTTGTTATTATCTTAAGCGTAATTTTATATAACGCTTTTTCAAAGGATTTAGAATATGATAGTTTTGATCGCATTGAAGATTATTCATTAATTGGTGATATGCCTGAAAGTGAATATTTAGTTTATTATTATTCTGATAATTGCTATTATTGTAGTAAAATAGAAATTGAAGTATTAAGTTTTGCAGATGATAATAATCGCAATATCAAGGTTTACTTCTTAGACGCAGGAAATGTCACAGGTTATAATAATGTTCCCGGATTGAATGGAACACCTTCTTTAGTTACGGTTATTAACGGACAAATGGTGGATTTAAGTAGTGGATCTGTAAAAATAGTAGAAACATTTGAAAAAATTGATGAAGGTTCATATATATATTTGAATTAATTTAGCCTATAATAGGCTTTTTTATATTGTTGGAGGGAAGAAATATGGTAATTAATGACGCATTAGTATTAGAATTAACGAAGAATCTAAAGTTAACAAGAAAGCAAGTAGAGACAGTATTGAACCTATTGAGTGAAGGGAATACTGTACCATTTATTGCTCGTTATCGTAAAGAACAAACAGGTGCTTTAGATGAAGAACAAATAAGAGATATCAATAAAGAATATGAATATAAAGTAAATCTTCTTAAAAGAAAAGAAGATGTAATTCGTCTTATTGATGAAAAAGGGATGCTTACAGACGAACTAAAGGCGGAAATCTTAAAAGCTGAAAAATTGGTTGATGTTGAAGATATTTATCGCCCTTATAAAGAAAAGAAAAAGACAAAGGCAACTATGGCAATCGCTCAAGGACTTAAGCCTCTTGCTGATTATATCTTAACTTTTCCAATTGAAGGTAGTCTTGAAGAAGAAGCTGCCAAGTTTATTACCGAAGATGTAGAAACTGCTTTACAAGCCATTGAAGGAGCACAATATATTATTGCTGAAGAAATCAGTGATTTTAGTGATTTCCGTAAATGGATTAGAAGATATACTTATAACAACGGTACTATTGAATCGAAAATTAAGAAAAAAGCTAAAGATGAAATGAAAATATATGAAATGTATTATAAATACGATGAACCATTAAGAAGAGTAAAACTTTATCGTGTATTAGCAATAAATCGTGGTGAAAAGGAAAAAATATTATCAGTAAAAATTGTAACTAATATTGAAAGAATTCACCAATACTTAGAAGATGGAATTATTGAAGTAGAGGAATCATTTGTTGTCCCAAACATTAAACATGCTATTAAAGATGCTTATAAAAGATTAATTCAGCCTTCTATTGAAAGAGAAATTAGAAGTGAGTTATCAGAAAAAGCAGGAGATAATGCAATTCATATTTTTAGTGAAAATTTAAGAGCTTTATTACTTCAACCACCTATGAAAGGTAAAATGGTACTTGGAGTAGATCCAGCTTATCGAACAGGGTGTAAGTTAGCTGTTGTAGATAAAATGGGGAAAATGATAGCTCTTGATGTAATATATCCTCATCAAAAATTTGTTGGGGAAAAAATTCATAAAGAGAGAATCATTGATTCATTCAGAAAAGTTCTTACTTTTATTAAAAAATATGATATTGAAATTATTGCGATAGGTAATGGAACAGCATCACGTGAAACAGAACAATTTATTATAGAAGTAATTAAAAAAGCAGAAAAAGAATTATATTACATAATTGTAAATGAGGCTGGAGCTTCGGTATATAGTGCAAGTGATTTAGCTAGAGAAGAATTCCCAAAACTTGCAGTTGAAGAAAGAAGTGCAGTAAGTATTGCTAGAAGACTCCAAGACCCATTAAGCGAATTAGTTAAGATTGATCCTAAAAGTATTGGAGTGGGACAATATCAACACGATGTTGCTCAAAATAAATTAAGTGATTCATTGGACTTTGTTGTCGAGACTGCAGTAAATAAAATCGGGGTTAATGTTAACACTGCCAGTGTTCAATTATTACAGTATGTTTCAGGATTAAATAAAACAGTCGCTAAAAACTTGGTTACTTGGAGAGAAGAAAATGGCGAATTTACAGAGCGTAAACAACTTAAAAAAGTACCTAGAATGGGCGCAAAAGCATACGAACAAGCTATTGGATTTTTAAGAATCTTAAATGGTAAAAATCCTTTAGACAAAACAGGAATTCATCCTGAAAGTTATGATTTAACAAATAAATTATTGAAAGAGATTGAAATATCAACTAACGATTTAGGTGTTCCAACACTTAAACTAAAAATAGCTAAACTTGATAAACAAGCATTAGCTACTAAGTTTGATGCTGGATT
>JAUVLT010000016.1 GCA_030600605.1 Mycoplasmatota bacterium | reverse complement strand
TATTGTCATCTCATTTACTGCATCATCTAATGCTTTTGAATTAGCAATTGCATCTCCAACTCCCATATTTACTACAAATTTGTGAAGGCCAGGAGCTTGCATAATTGATTTATAATTATACTTATCAACAAGTGATTGACGAATGCTATTTTGATATTTTTCTTGTAAGCGATTCATGCTAAATGCCTCCTTTCTGATTAGTCTAAAACCTCATCAGATTTTTTAGAATATCTTACTTTTCTTGTTACTTCTTTTTTTCTAACTGTTTCTGTTATTACTTTATGCCCGATTCTTGTTGTTCCTGTTTTCTTCTCAGAAAACATAACATTTGAAATTTGAATTGGGGCTTCATATTCCATAATTCCACCATCAGGGTTATTTTGTGTAGGTTTAGCATGTTTCTTAATAATGTTTACACCTTCGACAATTACCTTGTTAGTTTTTGGATAAACTTTTAAAACTTTTCCTTCTTTACCAAGGTTTTTACCGCTAATTACTTTAACAGTGTCTCCTTTTTTAATCTTCATATTATACCTCCTACCCTAAATTACTTCTGGAGCTAGTGATACGATTTTCATAAATCCTGCCTCACGTAACTCCCTAGCTACTGGTCCGAAAATACGAGTTCCACGAGGGGATTTATCGTCTTTAAGTATAACCGCAGCGTTGTCATCAAATTTGATATATGATCCATCTTTACGACGAATTTCTTTTCTTGTTCTAACTACAACAGCTTTAACAATCTCTCCTTTTTTAACATTTCCTCCAGGAGTTGCATGTTTTACTGTACATACTATAATATCACCGATACTAGCGTATTTACGTCTAGTTCCTCCTAAAACCTTAATTGTTAAGACTTCACGAGCTCCAGAGTTGTCTGCTACTTTTAATCTTGATTCTTGTTGAATCATATTAAGAACCTCCTTATTTTAAGCTCTTCTTAAATCGTTGCTTTTGATTCTAAAATTTCTAATAAACGGAATCTTTTTGTTTTTGATAATGGACGAGTTTCCGTAATCTTAACCACATCTCCAGTTTTTGCTTGATTTGTTTCATCATGTACTGCAAATTTTTTAGATTGTTTAACACGTTTTCCATATAAACGATGTTTTTTATAAGTTTCAACCATTACTGTAATTGTTTTTTCAGTTTTATCCGATACAACTGTACCAGTTAGTACTCTTCTACTATTACGTTCCATAAGTTTCTCCTCTCGCCTTACTCTGTACGTTCATTAAGAACAGTCTTCATACGAGCGATAGCTTTTTTTACTTTTCCAATACGTGCAGTATTTTCTAATTGTCCTGTTGCTTGTTGGAAACGAAGATCAAATAGTTCTTTTTTAAGACCTACAATTTCGACATTAATTTTCGTAGTGTCCCATTCTCTAATTTCATTAGCTTTCATTAGAATCACCACTTTCTCTTTTTATTACTTTTGTTTTAATTGGAAGTTTATGTGAAGCTAGTCTTAAAGCTTCTCTTGCGATTTCTTCTGAAACTCCACCAATTTCAAACATTATTACATCTTTTTTTACTACAGCCACGAATCCGTCTGGAGAACCTTTCCCAGATCCCATTCTAACTTCTAATGGTTTAGCAGTTTTTGCTAAGTGTGGGAATATTCTAATCCATACTTTTCCTTGACGTTTCATATATCTAGTCATTGCAATACGTGCAGCTTCGATTTGACGATTTGTAATCCAAGCTCCTGTTCCAGCAACTAGTCCGAATTCTCCGAAACTAATTGTTGTTCCACCTTTTGCAACTCCCTCGTATGAAACTCTATGAGGGCGTCTATATTTAGTTCTTTTAGGTGTTAACATTATTTAGTCCCTCCTCTTTTTTTAGCAGGTAGGATTTCTCCTTTGTAGATCCAAACTTTAACTCCAAGTTTTCCATAAGTTGTTGCAGCTTCAGCAGTTGAGTAATCGATATTTGCACGTAATGTATGTAATGGTACATTTCCATCGCTATATCCTTCGCTTCTTGCCATTTCTGCTCCACCTAAACGTCCTGAAACTAATGTTTTACATCCTCTAGCACCAGCTCTCATAGCTCTTTGAATAGCCATTTTTTGAACACGTCTAAATGATGCTCTATTTTCTAATTGTTGAGCCATTGATTTTGCTACTAATTGAGCATCAACTTCAGGTCTCTTTATTTCTTTAACATTTAGAAAAACATCTTTACCAGTTAATTTTTTTAATTTAGCAACTACTTCGTTTTTAATACTACCTTCACGACCAATAACCATTCCTGGTTTAGCAGTGTTAACAGTAAGTATTACTCTGTTTTTGCTTCTTTCAATTTCGATTCTTGAAACTGATGAATTTACATATACTTCTTCTAATAATTTACGAATTCGTAAATCTTCATGTAATAAATCAGCAACATCGTTCTTATCAGCATACCAGCGAGAATCCCAATCTCTATTAATTCCAACTCGTAGTCCGACTGGACTTACTTTTTGACCCATGTGATTCCCTCCTTACTCTTTCTCAGCCACTACAACAGTAGTATGGCTTGTTCTTTTTAAGATTTGAGTTGCTCTACCTTGAGCTCTTGGTCTAAATCTTTTTAATGTAGGACCTTCTCCTACAAAAACTTCTTTAACATAAAGTTTTTCAACATCCATGTCATAATTATGTTCTGCATTAGCAACTGCTGATTTTAATATTTTTTCAACAATTGGAGATGCAGCTCTTGGAGTTAATCTTAATATTGCAAAAGCTTCTCCGATATCTTTACCTCTAATTAAATCAATAACTATTTTCATTTTACGAGAAGATATGCGTACCATTTTTGCTTGTGCTTTAGCTTCCATCATATTCTCCTCTACTTTCTATTAGCTTTCTTGTCATTTTTTTCGCGTCCACGAATCGATCTAGTAGGAGCGAACTCTCCTAATTTATGACCAACCATATCTTCTTGTACGTATACAGGAATATGTTCTCTTCCGTTATATACCGCAATTGTATGACCTACGAATTCTGGAAAGATTGTAGATCTACGTGACCAAGTTTGAATAACTTTTTTCTTTTTTTCTTCATTTAACTTTTCAATTTTCTTCATTAAATGTTCGTCACAGAATGGACCTTTTTTAATTGAACGTGCCATGAATGAGTTCCTCCTCTCTATTTCTTACGTCTAACAATTAATTTATTGCTAGCTTTATTTCTTTTTCTAGTTTTTAATCCTAATGTTGGTTTTCCCCAAGGGGTAACTGGGTTTTTACGACCAATTGGTTGACGTCCTTCTCCACCACCATGAGGGTGGTCTACAGGGTTCATAACACTACCTCTTACAGTAGGTCTAATTCCCATGTGGCGTGTTCTTCCAGCTTTACCAATATTTACTAATCCGTGGAATTCGTTACCTACTTCACCGATAGTAGCGCGACATGTTCCTAAGATTTTTCTTACTTCTCCACTCACCAATCTAACAAGTACGTATTTATCTTCACGTCCTAAGATTTGAGCTTTTGTTCCTGCAGAGCGAACTAATTGTCCACCTTTTCCTGGATATAATTCAATATTATGAATTACAGTACCCACAGGAATAATCATAATTGGCAATGCATTCCCAACTAATATATCTGCTTTTTCTCCTGATTCAATAACCATTCCTACTTTTAATCCTTTAGGAGCAATAATATATTTTTTCTCTCCATCAGCATAATGAATTAATGCAATATTAGCTGAACGATTTGGATCGTATTCTATTGTAGCTACTTTACCAGGTATGTTGTCTTTATTTCTTTTAAAGTCGATGATACGGTATTTTCTTTTAGCTCCTCCACCTTGATGGCGAACTGTAATTTTACCTTGGTTATTTCGACCTGATTTTTTATTTAATTTCGCTAATAGAGATTTTTCAGGTTTATCTGCTGTAATCTCAGCGTAATCTAATTTAGTCATGTGTCTTAAACCGGGTGTCGTCGGCTTATATTTCTTTAAAGCCATAATGATAACCTCCTTTATTATTTACTATGCTGCAAACATTTCAATTTTGTCACCTTCAGCTAAAGTAACAATAGCTTTAGTAACGTTTATTTTGAATCCCGTGTGTTGTCCTACTCTTTTTAATTTTGGAGTAGTATTAATTTTATTTACTTTCACTACTTTTACTTTGAACAATTCTTCAATTGCTCTAGCAATTTGAATCTTATTAGCTCTTTTGTCAACACTAAATGTATATTTATTGTTGTTCTCAACTAATAACATTGTTTTTTCAGTAATGATAGGGCGTTTGATAATTTCTGATGCTAACATTATCCAAGCACCTCCTCATATAATTTAACAGCATTTGCTGTTGTAACTACTGTATTAGATCTCATTAATTCATATACACTAGCATGGCTTACTGTAGTCACAGATACACCTGGAATATTTCTAGCAGATAAAGCAACCATTTCATTATTTTCAGCTAAAATAATCATAACTTTACCTGGAATATTTAAGTTGTTTAATACTTCAACCATTCCTTTTGTTTGAACTGATTCTAATGATAATTTGTCTAATACTTTAAATTTTTCGTCTTGAACTTTCATTGATAAGACTGATTTTAAAGCTAAACGACGTACTTTTTTATTTACTTTCATTGAGTAATCTCTTGGTGTCGGACCAAATACAACTCCTCCGCCAACCCAAAGTGGTGATCTTGTAGATCCACTTCTAGCGCGTCCAGTTCCTTTTTGTTTCCAAGGTTTACGTCCACCACCACGTACTTCAGTACGAGTTTTTGTTTTATGAGTTCCTTGACGCATCGCAGCTCTTTGAGCTTTAACAACTTCAAATAAAACTTGTTGGTTTGGCTCAACAGCGAAAATCGAATCATTTAATTCAATTTTTCCAATGTTTTGCCCCGCTTGATTCAACAATGCAACTTTTGGCATTTTAAATCCTCCTTTCAGATAATAATTATTCTTGAGCTTCTTCAGCTGTTTTTTCTACTTGTGATACTTCTTTTGCAATAATGTAGTTAGCTGGGTTTAAAGGATCAATTGCGCTAGTTTTAACTCCACGTTTTACTACCACAACACCTTTTTTAGGTCCAGGTATTGAACCTTTTATTAATAAAATGTTTCTTTCTAAATCAACTTTAACAATTTCTAGATTTTGAATAGTTACTTTTTCAACACCCATATGTCCAGGTAAATTTTTACCTTTTCTTACGTGATTGGGATCGATTGGTCCCATTGATCCAGGACGTCTATGATAACGAGAACCATGGGCCATTGGGCCACGTCCTTGTCCATGACGTTTAATATTACCTTGGAACCCTTTACCTTTTGAAGTTCCTGTAACATCAACTATTTCGCCTTCTTCGAATATATTTACCCTAATCTCTTGACCTACTTCAAAATTACCAAGTTCTTGACCTGCAATTTCTTTTAAGTAGCGCTTAGGCGTTGAATTAGATTTTGCGAAATGTCCAAGTTCTGGTTTATTCGCCAATTTAACTCTTTTGTCTTTGAAGCCTAATTGAATTGCTTCATATCCATCATTTTCAACAGTTTTCTTTTGAAGAACAACGTTAGGTTCACAACTTACAACAGTAACAGGTATTAATAATCCGTCTTCGTTAAATATTTGTGTCATTCCTACTTTTGTTCCTAAGATACCTTTGGCCATGAGTACACCTCCTAATTTATTTTAATATAATGTCTACACCAGATGGTAAATCTAGGTGCATTAAGCTATCGATAGTTGCCGGAGTTGGATCCGTAATATCGATTAGACGTTTATGTGTACGTCTTTCAAACTGTTCACGTGAAGTTTTGTTAACATGAACACTTCTTAGAATCGTAAAAATTTCTCTTTCCGTTGGTAACGGAATTGGACCTGATATTTTAGCCCCTGTTTTTTTAGCTGTTTCTACGATTTTTACTGCTGATTGATCTAATAATCTGTGATCATAAGATTTCAATCTAATTCTAATTCTTTGACTTGCCATACTTTATGTCCTCCTTTCGCCTATATTGATATATAGACTTGCTCTGTGTGAATTACCCAACACTCTTTCCAAGACAACGCCTGTCGGTGTGTCGGCAACCTCCCACTTCGTAGCCTGACTCTGGCGTGAGTCTTGACTATAATATCAAAAAAAAATATTTTATTAAATACATTTATTTCTTTTTTTTATTTATTTCTTTCCTTATATTATATATAGAGAAAATAATTGCTTTTAAAGGCCTAAAATAGGGAATTTAAAACAAAGAAAATCCTGCATAAAAAAATAAAAAATAATTAAATTTTCTTTAATATTCTTTTTTCTGAATAAAAATGTGGTAAACTACTTATGTAACAGGAGTTACATAAGAGGTGGTTTTGTGAAACTTCAGGATTGTTTATTATTTAAAAATACTCGAGTTAATATTAATAGAATTGAAGTTCGTGATTATCCTAATAATTACACTTTTGCTTTAGATTCTGATTTAAGCAAATCTATTGGTATAGTACTTGAAGGTAAAGTCCTAATTAAAGCAAATACTTTGGGAGGTAGTAATTTTACACTTCATTGTATAGAACAGGGCCAAATATTTGGTGATATTTTATTATTCTCTGATACTCATAAAACTTTTTCAGGGACTTTAGTAACTCAGGGAAAGACGAAAATAGCGATTATTCCTAATAAAGTATTTGAAAAATTCTTATTTAATGATAATGACTTGTTAAGAAATTTCTTAAGACTCATCAGTGATAAATCATATGAACTTAACTATAAGAGCAGGTTACTGAGCCAAGATTCAGTTAGAGAAAAAATTCTATTCTATTTATTTCATCAGAAAAGAATTCAAAAAAGTCGAGTTATCCATCTCAATATGACAAAGGAAGAACTCGCAAATCAATTGTTTGTACAAAGGCCTTCTTTAAGCCGAGAATTAGGTAGAATGAAAAAAGATGGTTTAATTAATTATGATCGCTATACAATAACTATAAAAAAATAAAGGTTAGTTCATTTTAAAATAGAACTAACCTTTTATTATTGTTCCAGCTTCTAGTTTAAATGCTTCCTCAGCATTTTTTAAAGATGCTATTACTGTGATTTTTTTATTTTTAGCAAAGTTAATTGAAGCTTTTATTTTTGGCAACATTGAGCCTTTAGCAAATTGCTTTTCTTTTATAAGTTTTTCTAATCTATCAATTGATACTTCGTGTAATGCTTCTGCATATGGTTTACCAAAATTAATATAGACATTGTCTACAGCAGTAAGAATAATAAGTATATCAGCATTAATTAATTCAGCAAGTTTAGCTGATGCATTATCCTTGTCAATAACCGCTGCAACACCTTGTAAACTGTGTTCTTTTCTAATAACTGGTATTCCACCACCACCAACGGTAATAACAACATGGTTATCATTAAGAAGAGATATGATTATATCCTTTTCCTTTACGTCTATTGGCATTGGACTAGGTACAACTCTTCTATACCCTCTTCCTGAGTCTTCAACCATATCATATCCCATTTTTTCTACTATTTTTCTTGATTCTTCCAAAGTATAAAAATCTCCAATTGGTTTAGTTGGATTATTAAATGCTTGATCATTTTCATCAACAACTACCTGTGTAACAATGGCAGCAATCGATTTGTTTATACCCTGTTTTGAAAGCTCATTTCCAATTGAATTCTGAAGATGATATCCAATATACCCTTGGCTCATCGCTCCACACTCAGGAAAAGGCATAATAGGAGTAGAAGTAGATTCTGAAAACGCAAGATTTATCATTCCAACTTGAGGACCGTTGCCATGCGCAATAACTACTTCATGACCTTCTTTTATTAACTTAACAATTGGAGTAGCTACTTTTTTTAATAATTCTTTTTGTTCTTCTGAATTTTTGCCAAGTGCGTTCCCGCCTAAACTAACTACTATTCTACTCATATGAATCACTTAAAGTAGCTAGCATAACAGCTTTAATTGTATGCATTCTGTTTTCAGCTTCTTGAAATACTACTGAGTAATTAGATTCAATTACTTCATCTGTCACTTCCATTTCACCATTTTTAACTCGAGGATATTTTTTGCCAAATTCTTCAGAAATTGATGCTCCAACTTCTGTATCTTTATCATGAAAAGCAGGTAAGCAATGCATGAAAATTGCTATTGATTTTGCATTTTTCATGAGCTCCATATCTACTTGATAGTTACTTAATTGTTCAATTCGTGTATTCCATACATCTTTAGGCTCTCCCATTGATACCCAAACATCAGTATAGATAACATCAACATCCTTCGTTCCTGCCATTTTGTCTTCAGTAAATTTTATTGTTGCTCCAGTTTCTTTAGCTATATCTAAACAAATATCAATTAATTCTTGTTCAGGCCATAATTCCTTTGGAGCAACCCCGATAAAATTAAGTCCTAATTTAGCTGAACCAATCATTAAACTATTCCCCATATTATTTCGAGAATCACCTATATAAGTAAAATTAATACCTTTTAGATAACCAAATTTTTCCTTTATTGTAAGAAAATCTGCAAGAATTTGAGTTGGATGATATTTATCAGTTAACCCATTCCATACAGGTACTCCTGAATATGTTTTTAATGCTTCAACATCTTTTTGTTTATAACCTCTAAACTCAATTCCATCGTACATTCTTCCAAGTACTCTTGCAGTATCTTTTACAGATTCTTTTTTATTCATTTGAGATCCGCTAGGTCCTAAAAAAGTAACACCCATTCCTAAATCAAGTGCTCCTACTTCAAAAGCACATCGTGTTCTAGTTGAATCCTTTTGGAATAAAAGAACAATATTTTTATCCGATAAATGCTTATGAGGAATCCCCTCATATTTCTCGCTTTTTAGGCGAGCTGACAGATCAATTAAATAATTTATTTCATCTGGTGTAAAATCTAATAATGTAATAAAACTACGTGTTTTTAAGTTCATGTTTTCCTCCTATAAATTATATTTTTTCTCTTTCTAAAGGCATGCTCATACATCGAGGACCTCCTCTACCACGGGATAATTCACTTGAAGGAATTTCAAGGACTTTTATTCCCTGTTCTCTTAATATTTTGTTTGTTACGTGATTTCGCGAATAAACAATAACTGTTCCAGGAGCTATAGTCAATGTATTGGCTCCGTCATTCCATTGTTCACGACCACTAGTTATTTTATCACTTCCACCACAATTTATAAGCTTAATAGGTTGTTTTAAATGTTTTTCTAATATGTCTTCGAGTGTTGAAATTACTTTTGATACTTTAACCTTTCCGTTTATATTTATTAATTCAAAAACGGTTAATTCCTTCAGTATACCCGGGTGTATCGTAAATATGCCATAATCTATTTGAGTAAACACAGTATCAAGATGCATATATGCTCTTGTCTTAGGTATATTAAAGGCTAAAATCGTTTTAAATGAAGTGTTTTCACTAAATAATTTTATTGCTAATTTCTCAATTGCTCTTGGATCAGTTCTCTTTGAAATACCAATTGCCAAAGTATTTTTATTTAAAACTAAAATATCCCCTCCTTCGCTATTATATCGGTTATTTCTATTTACATAAAATGGGATATCTTCATTTTCAAAAAGGGGATGATACTTAAACATATACTCACTAAAAATCGTTTCTCTTTGTCTTGTATCTGTCAACATATTATTAATAGCTACACCATTTCCAATACTTGCAAAAGGATCTCTTTGAAATAAAATATTAGGCATAGGGTCGGTATAAAATGGATATTCATTTTCAAGCATATCCATTATAGAAATACGATTCTTAACTATTATCTCTTTAGTTCTTATTCCTTCAATCATTTTTTCTACTAAAATATCACTTTCTAAATTTATTAAGTAATTATAAATAGCTATTTTAACAGATTTAGAACGTATCAAAGATTCTTCAACAAATTGATTTACGAAGTTAGATTTTACTTCTGGATGATGATTTATCGCTTCAACAACCATGTCCTTAATATACAGTACTTTAACGCCGTTATCTCTCAATACTTTTGCAAATTCATCGTGTTCTTCCTGAGCAACTTTTAGATATGGAATATCATCAAAAAGTAATCTTTCCAGTAAGTCAGGTGTAAGATTTTCAAGTTCTTTTCCAGGCCTATGCAAAAGAACAGTTTTAAGATTTCCTATCTCCGAAAATACATTAATTTTCATAAAATTACTCCTCTCTATTTAATATAAATTTTTGGTACTCTATATGTAATTTGACATATAATTTCATAATTAATAGTGTTTAATCTTTTTGCAACTTCATCTATAGAAACTAATCCTCCAAACAGGATAACATCATCATGTTTTGTTATAGTATTATCAATTTTGATAAACATTTGATCCATACAAATTCTTCCAATAATTGAATAACGTTTACTATTAATTTCAACATCTCCACCTTGATTTTGTCGAATAAATCCATCAGCATAGCCAATTGGTAATATACCTATAATTTCCTTTTCTTTAGCGGTATAAGTAGCTCCATATCCAACACAATCTCCTGGTTCTAAATACTTTATTTCAGAGACATGAGATATTAATCTATATGTGTTTTTTAAAAACTTAGTTTCCTTATCTAATGTTAGCCCGTACAAGCTTATACCTAATCTAGTATGGGTTGTATAATCAATCTTAGATTCATATTTAATCATTGAACTTGAATTAGAAATATGAATCATTTCAAACTCATAATTCAATAATTTAATAACAGTTGAAAATTTTGACAATTGAGTATCATAAAAGCCTTTATTACCATCAGCAGTAGCAAAATGAGTAAATATTCCCTGTAATTTTATGTGAGAATTTTTTCTCATAATATTAAAAGCTTTAACTATATCATTTTCATCTTTAAATCCAAGTCTATTCATTCCGGTATCAATTTTCATATGTACGGTTATTGGAAAATCTAAACTCTCAATATCTACTAATTGATCAAAATTACCAATCGTAATTGAAAGATTATATCTTGAAGCAATGTAAAATTGGCTCCTATCTATAATTCCCATTATTAAAATCTCAATACTTTTAAACTCTTTTCGTAATTCTATAGCTTCTTCAAGCAAAGAAACTGCAAAGTAGTCAATATTTCTATCTATAAGATATTTGACAACCTCAATACCCCCGTGCCCATAAGCATTTGCTTTCACAACGGGTATTACTTTTTTGTTTTTTAGTAAAGAATCTATATTTGAATAATTTTGATAAAGGTTTTGTAGGTTGATTTCAGCATAAGTATTTCTATAAATATTATTCATAATACCTAGTGATGTATTTTGAGGTCATTAAACTAAGTATCGAGGAATAGGTCAATCTAAATAACATCGTGTCTCCAATCTCGTAAATATTATGCGAATCACTTATATCAACAATTATATGATCACTGCTAGACCCTATCAAACTAACAGTATCATAAGGAATTAATTCTTTATAATCAACATCTTGTTTACCTACAGCTATAATTACTCTTAATATAATACCTTTATCTGTAAATTTTGGAACCTTTCCAAATGCATTCATTCCAACCTCCCCAAGAGGTAAGCTAGGTTTCTCTTTGATCTCAATAATGTCTGCCTCAAAAGTAAAAACGTCATTATAGGTGTTATCTAAATAATTACCAAATGCAGTTTCTCGTCCTAAAACAATAGATTCACCCAACCTGAGATTATTAATCTCATCAGGAATTTTACCACCAAGTAACAATTCCAAACTACTGGAATTCCCACCACTAACAATATCAATTTTTAATTTGAATTTACTTTCTAACGCTTTTTTATAATAAACCAACTTCTGAAGAATTTCCTGAGTAGGAATAATACCACCATAACATGTAAGATTAGTTCCAATACCTTTTAACAAAATATTATCTAGTTTTAATATCTTCTTAACAGTATCAAAAACTTCGTTTTCATCAAAGATACCTTCTCGTAAATCACCTAGGTCAATCATAAGAATAACACCGTGAACAATATTAAATTCACGAGCACGATTATCCAATTCCTTAATAGTATCTATCTCAGAATTAAGAGAAATATCAGAATGCTTGACAACACGTTCAGCATCTCCAATAGAAGGTAACCGTAATAGAACTTTCGGAATTACAGAGGCAATTCCAACCAGATTTTCTATTCTAGAGTCAGCAATATAATCAACATTCTCTTCAATCATGATATTTATCAAATTATGGTCAGCACAAAAAACCTTCGATACCGCCATCATAGAAAGTCCGTTTTTATGGCAAATATCAAGTAAGTATTTCAAATTATGTCTAAATTTTTCCTTATTAATAATTATTCTGGGATACATACCATCACTCAATTCTTAATGAATTCTTTAAAAGTTTAACCGCAACTTCTGGATACTTCAACGAAAGCACTCCAATTGACGCAAATACATAATCATTATCTTTTAAAATCGTTACTTTTTCTCTTGGTAACAATTTTGTCGGATTTTTCTTAATATATTCTAAAATAATTTTTTCTGTATTATCTAAATTTATTAACGCTCCTCCAGTTAGAACAATATATTTTACTTGAGTTAAATCTTTTCCCTCAGGAATGATTTTCAAACCAGAAGAAGTAAATACTTTCTTCAAATCACCGACATGTCGATCAAGTGCCAAATTTGTACATTTTTTTGTCAACTCAAAAACAAATGCTTTTTCTTGTTCTGAAGCCGGAATATACGAATAATTACTCAATATATTGTTTAATTCATCACTATTTATTGATATTTTGTTAAAAATTTCATTATTTTTAAACAATTTTAAAACGTTAATATGATTAATGTATACCCCTAAATCTCCCTCAACAGTGCGCTTTGAAAGCGGTTCTCCTTCTTGAAAATCTAAAAAATCATCACTCGGTATTGAAACTGAGTGAATATCAGTTGTAGCTCCGCCTACATCGATTGTAATAATATTGCCAAGATTTTCTCTTAAAATCATCGTTGATTCCATTACGCTTCCTGGTGTAGGCATAATTTTTTGATTTACCATTTCAAAAATATGGCCCATTCCCTTTGCATATATTATATTTTCCTCAAATGTTTCGTAAATAATCTTTCTTAATGGCAAAATATTTAGATAATCTACTCTCGGATACACATTTTCTACTACTTTTAGAAATTTTTCTTTTTTCTTATTTTTAAAATATTTTATTATTTCTTCCTGGTTCTCAATATTCCCTGCGTAAATAATGGGAACTTTTAAATCAAGTTCTAGAATTTTTTTAATGTTATATAATGCAGTCTCTTTTTCTCCATAATCTGTCCCACCGGCAATAAGAATAATATTAGGATTAATATCCAATATTTTTTCAAGATCTTTTGATGTTATTTTGTTCGCAGTTACTAAATGAATATTTGCTCCGGCATTTAATGCTGCTTCTTTTGATGCGCGAACTGTCATTTCATATACCAGTCCGTGAACTGTCATTCTTAATCCACCAGCTGCACTACTTGTAGCAAACATTTCATCATATTCAATTTTGTTCACTTTCAAATTATTAGATAGGTCTTTGATAGCCAATTGAAGACCTTCAAGTACATCTGTATCAACAGTAGTTTTAGCTATTCCCCTGTCGAGAAACAATGGGTTTTTATTATGAATATTGAATGCATTAACTATTGTGGTAGTAGAACCAATTTCTGCAACCAAAACATCAATTTTCATTTTTATTAGTCATTTCTCGATGTTTATCTATAATAAAACTTGCTATTTGAATACCTTTAGTTCCCCTACCAAAACCTTGATCCATATTACTTTTTCTTGCAATTTCAGGTGTTACTTGTGTTCCGCCAGCAATTAGAATAAGTTTATCGCGAACACCCTTCTCTACAGCATAGTTGTGCAGTTTTTTCATATTTTTGTAATGAGTTCCATCATGAGATATTATTGTAGACATCATTATAACCTTTGATTTCGTCTCAATTGCTGCGTCTACAAATTTTTCTATTGGAACACTTGTTCCAAGGTACTCATATTTAATTCCAAATTTTTCTACTCCTCCATGTTTTATATCTAAAACTTCTCTTATTCCAACACTATGTTCATCGTTTCCAGCTGTCCCAGCGACAACTTTAATTGGATTTTTCCTAATATATTTCAAAATTTCATCTTCTGAGTGAATCTTTATAATCTCTGGTAAAACAAGTTTATCTACCTCTAAATCAAAATTAAAAGTACCTTTTATTTGTATTCTTGAACCTTCACTAGGATGAAGAACTTCTTTGTGAATTACCTCAACATTTACAAGATTCATTTTCCTACCGGTTTCAATTGCTGCAGCTTCTGCAATTCTCTCATTTGTAGGGAAAAATAAATCTACTACTACAGTTCCGTCACCCAACCATTCAACTTCTGGCTTTAATAAATTTCCAGAACGATATTTTTCTGTCTTATCAAGACGTAAATAAACATTATCTGTATCATCTAATTCGTCAATAAATTTTATCATTTCAGGTTTCTCAAAAGTGCATCCATTAATTAATTTTGAAGGATTATCTATATACTCTTTTTTATATTGTTTTACATTATTATATCCATAATGTGCAGTAACAGGAGCCATATAATCTTTATCTCTTTTGATAACAGAGCCTGCTCCAACCCCACCGTTTATATCTCTACTAATTCCATCACCATTACGTGCAGGATACTCTCCAGAATCAACAAACATTCCCGCTTCGACAGCGTTAAAATACCCTCCCATTTCGATTATTTCTTCCATCATTAAAACAGAACGTTCTTGAATTTCGCGTTTTTTATCTTGTAAATAACCATCATTTCTAAGATTGACCATCGACAATAAATCGTCCATTCCGACCATTGCTTGTTTTGCTGTGTCTAGTGCTTCAATATTGTAAATGTGCCAAGGAACATTTCTTCCTTCATCTGGAGTAATAGTGCTTTGAATATCAGCACTTGTCAGACGAGAAATCAATAAATTTAATACATGTGTAACGGTTGCTTCACGCGTTGATGAATCCATATACTTTGTATTCATCTGTGCTCTCATTTTGTAGTCACTTAAAAATTCTCTCAGTGCTATGGCATATGGTAAGTTTAGTTTAATATCAGGTGTAGGTGATGCTGCAGGAGGCACTGTTGAAAGACATATATTGTCTTTTCTAATGCCTACTTTTTCACTGAATTTTGAATTAATTATATGTTGAACTAAAAGTTCTGGCATTACTTTCCAAGCATCTCTAGCTGTTGCATTCGCATTATGTGCTCCATCAATTTGAGCCATTTCTGCATACGCCATGATTCTCTTACTTTCAGCTGCATCTACAAAACTTCTAATAGCATTTATATTTCTATATAAAATGTTATACTGTGGATCTTGATGAGCTCCATTCACTCCTTCTTCAGTGAATAAAACAGCTATTTCAGGGCCAGCAACACCAGATACGTAAGAATGATAATTAATTGGTCTTCCTACTTCCTCTTCAATAATATCCAAAGCTTTTCTTTGCGCTCTTAACTGTTTTCTAGTGATTGGTATCCCCCCAATTCCTTGCGGAGTTCCTTCTAATAATCCATCTATATGAGACTGCCCTGCAGTTCTTATAACCATAATATGATCAGCTCCATGATAAGCAGCCATTCTCATTCTTCTGATATCATCTTCAAATCTTCCAGAAGCAATTTCAGTAGTGATTACTGCATCTGGTTGTGGATCAATATTCCCCAGTCCCCTTGCACTTGGAAGTGCCACGAAATTCTTAAGCCCAGGACTCGCTTGCATGTAAGTGAACTCTCCGATTTTCTGCGGTGAAACATTTCTCCATATCCATCCACGGCGTTTAGGATGATAATTTTCAATATCTTTAAGAATTTCTCTTATGTCTAATTTGACATTCGGCTTTAAGTTATTCATTGGTGTTAAAAAGCTCCATAAGATAATTAATTTCTTCGCCGTTTTGGATTAATTGCCCTGCTTCTTGAATACTAATTTTCTTGTTAATTGACAGTAAATATACACAGTGACCAGCTCCTTTTCCAAGTAGATTATGCTCACCTAATATATCCACAATCATTTTTGTTTCGATGCTAGAAAATCCCATACGTAACAACACACTTCTTTCAATTGATTTTGAAGTATGAGTATATGCCATTTCTAATAGAGGATCCATCATTTCTTCTGAAAGTTGTAAGAAATATCTTCGTAACTCAACATCACTCATGTCTTTCAAATGTACTCTTCTTGTCTCAAAATCATCAATTCGTTCTTTCATGATTACCTCCTATTTCAATAAATCCTTAATTTTGTCCAATGTTAGATTTAATTCTTCACATAAAAATTTGTAGTCTAAACTTGTTAAATCAATGTCTTTATATCTTTTAATATATGATTTTTTTAACTCAATCAAATCTATATCTTGATGTTTAATATAACTTCCATTTTTAGGTAGAATAATGTTTTCGCCTGGTATTTCTTTTATAGGATTACCAAATTTTAGTTCTATTCCATTTTTTCTAGCAAATGATAACTGTGGTAATAAATGTTTTCCAGCTCCTGTATATTCCGTTTCTTGCACAACAATGATGTCTGTTTCCTTCATTGATTGAGCAAGACTAAATGCAGCAGCTAAACTGGTATTTCCAGCCGGTCCTCTTTCCATTCCCTCTAAAATTGCTAAAGCCTCAGTCATAAAGAAAACACTGCCTTGATTTACCATTACATATCTATCCATATAGCGCAATGGTCTTGCTGCACTTCTCGGAACATCTGATCTATCTGGAAATACTGCAAATGGTATCCCAAATCCAGTATGCCCAGTCGTAAAAGATTTTCGATTAAAATCAATATCTGAAGCCATATGAAGTCCATACAGATTAACACTAGCTCCAATTATTTTTGTATCAATTGCGCCAGCATCCTTTAATCCTCTCGCTGTCCCAGTTAAATTTCCACCACCAGCATTTGTAATAACAACTGCTTCTGGAAATTTTCCAAATTTATCCATAATATCATTAGCAATTTCATGTCCTAAAGTCTCAATTCCTTTTACACCATAAGGAGAATATAAAGAAGCGTTAAAATATCCGGTTTCTTCAATAAGTTTTAAGAATGAATAAAATAATTCTGGCCCAACAGATAATTGAATAACCTCTGCCCCATATGCTTCACATTTTCTTGCCTTTTCAAGAATCTCTGGCTGACTAATATTCTTTGAATCAAAGCACTCTTGAACAATAATGCATTCAAGTCCTGCCTTGGCAGCTAAAGCAGCTACCGCAGCGCCATAGTTTCCACTAGTAGCAGCAATCACCCCTTTATAACCAAGTTTTTTTGCTTGATTCACCGAAAGTGCAGCTCTTCTCGCTTTAAAGGAACCACTAATATTAGCAGCTTCATCCTTTAAAAAAATTCTTGCTCCGTATCCTGGTTTTGCATATTTTCTAGCATATCTAGAAATGTTTTTTAATTCAATTAATGGTGTGTTTCCTACCATATTTTCACTTTGAATTTTTTTTATCTTTTCAATGTCGTACCCTTGATCATTCATCATCAATTCAAAATCAAAGCCAATACCTTCTAACTCATATTTATCATAATCAAGTCCCACTGATTTTTTCATAATTTCATTTTTTCGATTCATTACATCTTGATATGTATTATTCATCTCTATCACCAAACAAATCATTTTTTATAATATCCCTTAAGGTTAATATTTCAGGGATAAAATCACCATATGAGTGTTTATAAGGTGGTTTTGCTTCTTTCAAACGTCCAGTTTCTAAACGTCCAGTTATTGTCTTTATTGTAACAATATCAAATAAATCACTATCTTCTAAAAGATATCCTTTTATCCACATTTTAAATGGGACTTTTTTTGTCTCTTCTGGCAAATTATTTGATCTTTCTTCCGGCTTAAATACTGTTTTTCTAATCCGTACGTATGTACCTTTGTCAATCATCATTCTCATCCTCTCTAGATGATACAATTCCTTCAATAGCAATATTACTTACAAATCCAATTGATAATGCAAAAAATGTAAATCCATAAAAACTTAAGAATCCTCCCCAAACTTGAGCAATATTATAATCTAGTGATGGAGTAATATCTCCATATCCAAGTGTCGATACACTAACAACTGTAAAGTATAAAAAGTCTCCATAGTTTTGTTCTAATTTCACCTGAATATCACCTATAATAGCTCCATCATGATAATAAAAATTATCCAATTGTTCTTCATTATTATCGTAAACTGTAGATATCAACTGTCCATTTTGAGTAAAGAAATCCATTACTAAATTTCCACCAATATCATATACTTTTGTTATTGGTTCTCCATCTTCCCCATAAAAATCAGTTAAAATGTTCCCATCAATATCGTATACTACAGTAATTGGTTCTGAAAAATTATCATAAACCATTGTTAAAGGATTATCTGCAAAATCATATGTTTCCATAACAATTACTGTTTCATAGTCTTCATTAGCAAAATCAAATGAATTTTCATCCCATTTATAAATTGAGAATGCAACAACACTTGCATATAAAATTACATATAAATGAAAGCCAAAGAATATCAAGAATACTGCTCTTGTCACAGTAGCAGAATGTTGAGATCTTAAGTTTTGAAAGATATTTATCTCTCCAACAATCATATTTAAATTAACACCTAATAACGCAATAAATCCGACAATTAACACAAAAATCATCATTTCACTTAAATAGGCTATTTCAAACATGTTAAAAACCACATATATAATCATAACTGTTGCTGATAATGTAAGAATAAACCCATTTTTAGCATCTATTGATTTTTCAAGAATTATAGGTAAAATGTTAAATAGATACTGCCAAGAACAAATAATTACCAAAAATACCAATACAGTTATAAATGATTGTGTAATAATAACTAATACCTTATCACCATCAATAATTCCATTATAAATTTGTGATCCAGCAAGCAATAAAATAATCATTGAATAAAGTGTCAGCGTAAATAAAGCTTTATATTTATTAAACAAAGAAACTTTTTGATTACTACCTAATACTTTCTCCTTTTTAATTTCTTGTTTAGATTGTCTAATTAAATATATAAAAGGTAATCTAAAGAAATTAACAAATAGCATATGCACATTAAATTCAAGAAAAACGAAAACTACAAATAATGCGGCAAAGGCAAATAAAGCTGTTTCCAAATAATCATTATTATCTAAAAGATTATTAATATAAAAGAATGCAGCGGTAAAAAAGATGATAGAAAAAATTAGATAAAATAATTTACCTCTCTTCTTTATTTCCCCGCTTTTTTGTTTTTCCTCTAAAACAATAACCGGCTCAACTGGTATTACTTTTAAAACACTTTTCTTTTTGGTTTCAGTTTTAACTGTTTTCTTAGAAATAGTTTTAGTTGAAGCCAAAGGTTTCTTTTTTGTTGATGTTGGTTTCTTTTTCGAAACAACTGTTGGTTTCTTTTTTGTTGATGTTGGTTTCTTTTTTGTTGATGTTGGTTTCTTTTTCGCTGTAGTTGTTCTCCTCGGTGTTGATATTGGTTTCTTTGTTTTTCCTTCATTAGCCATTCAAATCACTCCTCAGAATTTTTTTTATTCGTCGAGTAAATCTCTCATGTCACTTAATATTGCACGTGGCACTGGTAAATCAATCATTGTTTTAAGGCCAGGACGAGCATTTATTACATGCGGTATCATATTAACACACACTGCAATAGTTCCAATTCCACCATCTATTTCTGGAGTTATTGACATATGTATTTCAGGAGTACCTTTTATATTTATATAATCTCCTGTATGAGTACCCTCTAATTCTGGTTCTATTTGTTGAGGATGTTTCATATCAATAAATACTTTACCATCTACTAGTCCTTGTCCAGTCATATTTACTCCTGCAACATTCCCTTGCAATGCTTCTCCATATTTACTTTTACGATCTACAGTCGTAATAATTGGTTCCATTTGTTGTTGAAATTTATCAATTTTGATACCGATAGCATCAGATATCATCCCAACACTTTCGGCAAATCCTACATGTCCAGCTAAAGTTCCATTTTTTATTCCTGCGTTAAATGTGTCTACTGAAATTCCAACACCTTGTTCTTCCATAACAGCGGGTCCAAAAGGACTTAAACTATTTACTCTATTAGCTTCAATATGTGTAACATCAGTCATAGCTCCAGTTAATGCAACAACAAGTAAGTCCATAATAAACCCAGGATTTATTCCAGTTCCAATCACGGTTACAGAATTGTCTTTTGCTAATTTATCTAGTTCAATAGCCAACTCTGGTTCTTGAGCTTTTGGATAAGCCATTTCTTCAGCTGTACTAATAATATTTATTCCTTTTTCTAAAATCATTTTCATTTTAGAAAAAGATTTTTTTGTATAAGAATCTGTAGCAAGTAGAACAATATCACAATTATCTTTATTTAATAACTTCTCAATATTATCACTTACAATTACATTAGAATGATTCTTTCTATCACTCTCTAAAACTTCAAAAATACTTTTATTTACCAATTTTGGATGAAGATCACATACGCCTGTAATCTCGACCCCATTTTTAGTCAAAAGCATATCAGCCATGCCTCTTCCCATAGCCCCGAATCCCCATATAACAACTTTAATATTTTCCATGTTTAACTCCTTTAATTTTGTATTGTATCACCACAGTATATGATATCATAAAAACCCTTTCATTCAAATGATTTTATATATATTATATATAAAAAAGTACATCCCGCTTTTTACTATAAAATTATAAAAATAACGCTATAATAAAAAGAGTTTTTAAAAAATAAACACAATTCTGCGTTTATTTTTTTATAGAAGGTAAATCTATTTATTAAACTTGAGAAATCCCAATACTAAAAGCTTTTAAGTTAATGTCCAAAAATCGTGGTTTAACACTTTCTTTAATAGCTTTCTCCCAATCTAAATGTCTAGAATCTAATATTTTTGATAATGCTCCTAACATAATTAAATTTACAACTTTAACATTTCCCAACTCATTTGCATATTTTTGAGCATCAATAATATATGTTTTTGCTTTACCCCTAATTGATTCAATAATATTTTTAGGATATGGTGTTTTTCCGTTTAAAGTAATCATTGAATTAATTTTATGATTATTAACAATTAAAATTCCACCCTTTTTTAGATAATCCATATTTCGTGCCGCTTCCATTTGTTCGAATGAAATTAAAATATCAGCAGACCCTTTTTCTATAACTGGAGAATATACTTTTTCACCGTATCTAACTTCGGATGATACACTTCCATTACGTTGGCTCATACCGTGAATTTCACTCATTTTTACATCATAACCCGCATTTATTAATACAGCACACATAATTTTAGCTGCTAAAATTGTTCCTTGTCCACCGACCCCAACAAATTTAATTGAATTACTCATCTAATCCCTCCTTTACAATTGCATCGAAAGGACAAATTTGAAGACATACATCACAACCAACACACGTATTTGAATCAATAATTACTTTCTTATTTTCAGGATCAAATATTAATGAAGGACATCCACTTTTTAAACATATTTTACATCCAGTACACTTATCCTCAATAACAATATCTTTTGTTTTCCACATATCATTGTATAATCCAAAATCTTCTTCTCTATATTTCTTTTTAAGAACACAAGGCCAATCAGTAATGATAACTGAAGCTTCATCAAGTTCAAGTGCCCAATTAATAGTTTCTTTTACTAATTCCAAATCATTTGGATTAATTCTTCTTACATGTTTAATACCAATTGCTTTTACCATTGCTTCAATATCTAATATTGTACTATAATCCCCTTGAAGTTTGAATCCACTACCTGGATTATCTTGTTGCCCCGTCATACCTGTTGTTCTATTATCTAATATCACATTAATGGTATTTCCGCCATTATATACGGTATTAATTAACGAATTAATTCCAGTATGAAAGAATGTAGAATCTCCTAAAATCGATACAATTCTTTTTTTATTATTTGGGTCTAAATCTAAAATCTTTTGCGCCCCATGTCCACTACTTAATGAGGCTCCCATACAAATAAGCCAATCCATCATATTATAAGGTTCCCCTACAGCTAAACTGTAACATCCAATATCACCTGCAACAATTATTTGCTTGCGTTTTTTACCAAGTTCATAGAAAAATCCTCTATGTGGACATCCACTACAAAAAGTCGGAGGTCTCCCAACAAATAAATCTTCATCTAATTCTATTCCATCCAAATTTTGACTTAAAGCATACTTTTTTATTACATCTGGAGTCATCTCACCAGTATATGGGAATAAATCCTTACCAATGCATTCCTTCCCAAGAATTTTTACAAAATCCTCTATATAAGGATCATTTTCTTCAATAATAAATATCTTATCGTATTTATCACAAAAATCTGAAATTAATTTACTTGGAAGAGGATATGTAAATCCAAGTTTCAAATATGATACAGTTTCCCCAAATGCCTCTTTTGCATATTCATAACTTATTCCAGAAGATATAACCCCTGTAGTTGAATTGTTATCAACTTCATAATTCCATTTTGAAGTTTCAGAATATACTTTTAACCTATTTATTCTTTCTTCAACTTTATGTCTAAGCTTTCTACCAATAGCAGGTACAGCTACATATTTATCAAATTTCTTTTCATAAGGTATTAATTTAACTTCTTTTCTATTTCCAAACTCAACAATCCCTTTCGAATGACAAACACGAGTAGTCATACGGAACAATACAACACTATTGTATTCTTCACTTAACTCATAAGCATCAACAATCATATCTTTTGATTCTTGACTATTCGAAGGTTCCATCATAGGAATTTTAGCAAATTTAGCATAATTTCTGTTATCTTGTTCATTTTGACTAGAATGCATTCCTGGTTCATCTGCGGTAACTAAAACACATCCACCTGTTACGCCAGTATATGCAAAAGTAAATAAAGGATCTGCCGCCACATTTACACCTACATGCTTCATTGATGCAAAACTTCTGCCGCCAGCAATACTAGCTCCAATTACAGTTTCAAGTGCAACTTTTTCATTTGAAGCCCATTCAGCAATTATTTCATCATGTGTTGAAATATTTTGTAAAATTTCTGTGCTTGGTGTTCCAGGGTAAGCAGAAGCATAGTGTACGGAAGCCTCGTAAACTCCTCTGGCAACAGCCTCATTTCCAGATAAAATTTTCTTCATTAAATTCACTCCTTAATATATATAATAAATATCAATTTTAAGTATCTAAAGTATCAATTACATTATATCAAAATTTTACAAAAAGCTCAAAACAAAACTGGCAGTTTAATGTAATCGCTATCACTTTATAGAGCTAAAGTAAGTGAGATAATAAAAAAATACCTATATTCCATTAGGAATTCTAGATATTTTCACTAAATTTCAAGTATCAATACATTAATTTTCTTACTTATTTCTGCAAATGCATCAATAAATATTTTACCTTCATCGTACAAAATATCAAAAGCTTCAGGTTTACTAATAAACAATTCTTTATAATTCATTCCAGGATATCTAATCGTTGCAATTCTAGTATGTCCAACTACAATTGTTTTATTTGCAATTGGCGATAAATTATTTTGTCTAGACCAGATAAAATCATTTGGCAAACCTTTTTTCCATTCATCATTATCACCATCAATTCCCCCATGGACAAATATATAATTTCCAATTTCTAAATATAATGGTAGTGACTTTAACCAACTTTTTAAATATGGATACTTATTCTCAATATTTTTCTTAACCCTATATAGTTCAACATTTGGTTTTAAATCTTCGTCCAACAGACTAACTAAAGTTTTTAAAGTTCCGTTATGCTTAATATTAAAATATGCACTTAAAAAATTACCATCTAATAATTCTATTAAAAAGGTTTCATGATTCCCTAAAATAATAGATGCCTTACCTTCCTCACTTAAGTTATACAAATATTCCAACACCTCTTTAGACTGTTCTCCTCTATCAAACATATCACCAATAACTATTAGGTGATGTTGATTATCATTACTATCGTACTTGCTTTTTTTAAGTGCAGCCATCATTTCATTGTAATGTCCGTGAATATCACTAATAATAAAATACTTCATTACCATATAGTTACTCCTTATCATTATATTTGCATTTCTTTTTTAAAAAAAATTATAATTATTAACAAGTTACTTTAAAAACTATTTATATGTTAAGCTTCGAAATTGAAGTATATCCTTTTCTAAAAGCATAGGCATCAGAATCACCTGGTAAAATTTCACTTCTAACTATTTTTCTATTTGGAATATATTTACTATTAACCATCTCTGGTTTATACTCATATTCTTGATAAAAAAGTTTAGTATGTAAAATACCCTTTGATTCATTAAAACTCTCTCTTGGAAAATTTACATTGAGAGTATGTTTGTTAGAATGAAGCTTCTTATCTAATATATATTTTAAACTTTTTTCAAATTCTTTCTTCACCATTTCTATGCCTTTATTATCAGATGAAAAAGCAATAGTCTTAAATCCAAAATATTGAGCTTGAAAACACGCACCTAATGTTCCCGAATATTTTGTATCAAATCCCAAATTATATCCATTATTTATTCCAGAAACCACAAGATCTGGTTTAAGATGTAATCCTCCTAATGAAAAATTTATACAATCAACAGGTGTTCCTTCTACACTATATGTTAAATCATCAATCTTATTATAATGAAACCCTCCAATCGTTAATGCCATTCCTTTAGCACTTTGTTCAACCAAAGGAGCCACAGTATATACTGTCCCGTATCTCTTTAAGATTTTTCTTGCGTAGATTAATTTTTCAGATTCTATTCCATCATCATTTGTAAGTAAAATTATCATTTTAACACCTCTTCAAAAAATTTATTATATAAATAATATATATATTTTTATTTTATCTATTATCATTTTAACACAGTTGAATAGCAATTATTTATTTTTGTTTTATATTTATTACAAACCCTCTCCCTAAAACATAAATTTTTTAAAAAATGATTTCAATTTAAACAAAATAATCAAAACATTTAAAAAAGAGATGACGAATCATCTCTTCAATAATATATTCTTATAATAACTATTTCTTTCTATTTGAAAATATAAGTATACCAACAAGAATAAGTATATATGTTACTGGAATTATAAATACCAAAGCTACGTAAATTGAAAGTCCAGTTGTTATAGCTAATCCAGGAAGCATTAATAATGCAAATAACGGTAAAGCCATCACTATAGCTGTACCACTCCCCAGCACCATTTCTTCTGCAACTGGTGAATTAAATTCAGGATCAACACCTTTTAATAGTGCAAGCCCAGTAGAAGCTGTACCAGTTAACATTCCAAACATCCCTAAGAAATACTCAACATAGTATTTTTCATCATAAGCTATTTTAACTAAGAAATGAATCATCAAATATGTAAATATACTTGCCACAACAGCTAAAACAAGTACTAATAAATAGTATTCTTTTACTGCTTCAATTGTGATTGTTAATGCCGCTGCAGTAATCAAAAAGTTAAACGCTATTGAACTAATATTAGATAATATATAGTTATTAGTTAAAAAATTAATATTCTTACCCTTTTTTTCAAAAAAATTCAATATTTTTCTAAATAGAAGAGCATACAAAATCCCAATTAAAAAATTAAATCCGTGGAAAACACCACTAAATGTTTTTCCTAAATCTCCCATAGTAGGTAATATATAAATCTCAAGCAAAACAAGTGTTAAATACACAGCTGCGTAAATTACAAATATAATTACAACTTGAGCTGTTAAAGCGTCAAAAACTCTTAATTCCTTTATTGTTTCAAATTCAAATGTTTCTTTAATATTTGATTTTTCAGAATGAAATTTATTAACGTTCAAATTATGTTTTCTTGCTAGATAGTTTAACGAAATTACTCCTAAAATCCCTCCAACTAAGAATCCAACAGACGCTATCGTAGCTCCCAAAGCTCCACCTTCAAGCAATTCACCTACGCCTTCTGCATATCCAGTTCCAATACTAGTTGCAAGTCCGGGACCTTGGCCAAATCCTAATGGCAATAATAATCCAGCTCCTAAAAATATATCTTTAAAAAATAGTAAAACCACACCAGCACCAAGTATAGCTTGTAATAAGTAAATTATTACAATAATCATCCCTGTAGACCAAATCTTTTTAGTTGTTTTATTATCAGATCTTTTTAGCGATAAAGCAATGAATCCAATTGCCAAAGAATGATAAACAATATCATGCAAAACTCCACTTCGATTTAACATCACTAATCCATCTAGATTGTCTCCGTCGACTTCAGTATAAAGATTCAATGGAATAATACCTAAGAATCCATCAGCCAAAATCAACCCAATAAACCCGGCTATTAACGCCGTTGGAATAATAACTCTATTTAAAAATGGAACCTTCTCTTTAATTATCTTCGCAACAAACAATAACAATCCAATATAAATAAAATAATTTACAAATCCCCAATTTCTGACTAAATCAAACATACTAAATTCCTCCTCAAGATTTTGTAGAAATATCAAATAATATTCTCAACCTGTTTACTTTAAAAATCAATATTTGTTTTTTTGTCTTATACCATTATATCACAATTTTGAAATGAAAAAAATACTTTTATATTCAAAGCTTTTTCGAAGCAATAATCATATATTTTTGAATATACTCAACTAGAAAGTTTATTTGATTATCATTATAATTAGTATGAGGTAATTCTTCTTTTTTATTATTATATTCATATAAACTTATGAAAGCAAAAGTAAGCATCCTTATGTCTTTTTCTAGATAATTACTCATTAACTCCTTATATATTAGTAATTCTCCTTTCTTTTTTGTCCAAGTTCCTTTTATCTTTTTAAAATTATCAACCATCCTTAGCTCTAGTAATAATACTATATTCTTATACTTTATAACAAAATCTACTCTCATTTTTTTTGACATCTTAATGATGTATTCAAAGTGAATTTCAATTTTGTTATATTCTTCAACAGTAATACTATCTCTTAATTTATTAACAACTCTAGTCATAATAACAAAACTATCTAACCATGAAACAATTTCACTAATAGATACCTCTCTTCTAAATGCTTTTTTATCACTAAACAACTTTCGTAATTGGTTTGAATATGATTTGTTCCGTATAACTTCCCCTCTTGTATTCATTATGCCTTTATTTATTTTCCATCCATTATAAATATTCAACTGATCAATAAATTTTAAATATTTTTGTGGGCTATCAAAATATGCCAATGAATCATTTTTCATATAATCACCTCAATTAATAATACTGATAAATGAAGTATTTCTTGTAAATAAATAAAAAAACTACATTTCAATAATGTAGTTTAAATTTAAATGGTGGCTCGGGGCGGAATTGAACTGTCGACACATGGATTTTCAGTCTAAAATTGTATTGAAAAAGCCTATGATGGGCTCTTTCATTATTTATCTTTTCTGTTTGGATTTAATTGAGCTCCACGATTCCCGTGTACTTTAAAATTTTGACGATTTGTCCCGCTAGTCCCTTTATCAGTGTTTCTCATATTCGCTGAGTTACTCTTAGGGCTTATTGTTTTCCCTGTTCCATATTTCTATATAAAGTATATTCTGCAAAACCTTTTGGAAAATCTTCTATCGTCATGACAACTTCATATCCTCTCTTCTTATAGAAACCTAATGCTTGAAATTCGAAGGTTGTCAAATATATATTGGTTATTCCTTGCTTAATTGCTTTTGATTCAATCATATGCATCAATTCTGATGCAATTCTTTTTCCTCTATATTTTTTTTTCACAAAAAGTACATTGATAAACAAATATTCAAACTGGAAGTGGCCATAGATTCCTCCTGCAAATTTATCTTTGTCAAGCGCAATAAACTGTAACCCGATTTTTTCAGTAGAAAAATCAAGACTCTTTCTATATTTTTTTATTTCACCTTTCAACACAGTATCATATGATTGAATTGGTTCGCTTGATGAATTCATTTGATAGTCCCCGCTAATTTCGAGATAATCTAAATCTTTATCAACTAGGAAAAAATTCGTATTTCCATTAGGCATATCACCCAATTCACCATGGATACTAAACCCGATTTTTTGAAAATCAATTGCTCTTTGTTCTAGTAGTGTATTAATTTGAATCCCTACGACATTTCCTCGGTAAAACTTTCTTAAATCATTTATTAATGCTTTGAGAACATCAATATCTTTATAGTAAATACCATTTATTTCACACCAGTCTGAAGCTTGTTTTGTGTGACATGCGCCTACTAAGATACTCTCTTCAAACACATAAAAGTCGCGATAATCTTTCTCTCTATATCCTGTTTGAGATTTATTATAAGATTTAAGGCCATTTTTCACATCTCTTTTATACTCGAATTTTATGTCGTTTATATATCTAATGTTATACATTTTTATAATCTCCTTTAACCATCTTTTTTATAAGAAAAGCTGTTCTCTATACTTATGTATTATAGCATAGATGTGTTCCAATTTCATTAATCCTTAAATTTCCGATAGTGTAAAATGGTGTTGGAAACCTCCTATTATGAAAAAATAACTTAAAATTTAATGACATAATGTTTTATGTTAATTATCATCAAGATAAGGGAGTGATTTAATGACAAATAGTATATTAATAACAATTTCTAAAACCATGAAAAAATTACTTGAGAGCTTTCCATATATGGGCTACAAAATAGAGAAATATAAGAAAGACCACAACATCTATACAATTTTACTTTTTGATAAAAAAGATAAAAAATATACCTTTGTTTACCATAAAAATAGAACTAAAAAAATCTTCAAATCTATTAATTAACTTTAACAATAAAAAATTTGGATGTATAAATTCAAAATTAGAATGTACACTCGATAAAATCCTAGGCAAAGAATTATTTAACATTATTCCACTTTCTTTTCCTAAATATGAATATGAAATTGTTAATGGCTACTCAACAAAGTAATTAAAATAATGAAAGATTAAATAAGGCAAAACCTCTATGGCCCTTAGTCGGAGAAGTAAAATAAGAGAAAATATAAAAACAACTAAATCGTATTAAACGGCTTAGTTGTTTTGTTTTTAAAATGGTGGCTCGGGGCAGAATTGAACTGTCGACACATGGATTTTCAGTCCATTGCTCTACCGAC
>JAUVLT010000078.1 GCA_030600605.1 Mycoplasmatota bacterium | reverse complement strand
TTAATCTATTTATTTCAGTAGTTACGATATCTTTCGGTAATCTAAAATCAGGAATTCCATATTTTAGCACCCCTCCAAAATCATGAAGTGCTTCAAAGATATCAACGCTATATCCAAGTCTTCTCATACTAGCAGCGTTCGCAAGCCCTGCTGGTCCACTACCGACAATACCAACTTTTATTCCATTTTCAATAATTTCTTCTTTTCTAATAATGTTATTTTTAAGAGAATAATCTCCTAAAAATCTTTCAAGTGCTCCGATTGAAACTGGTTCACCTTTAATCCCAACAATACACGCTTGCTCACATTGTTTTTCTTGAGGACAAACACGACCACAAATTGAAGGAAGAATATTAGCATCATAGATTGTATAATATGCTTCATCTAAATCCCCTTCAATCAACTCCCCAATAAACTTAGGAATATTAATTGAAACAGGACAAGCAGGAATACAACGAGGATTTTTACAATCTAGACATCTCGATGCTTCTAATTGCGCTTCAGCAAGTGAGTATCCACAAGCTACTTCTTCAAAGTTGGTTCTTCTAATAACCTTATCTAATACCGGCATTGCTACTCTTGGACCTTTCATTTTTTCACCAACCTTAAGTTACAAATGTGTTCTTCTTCTTTATAGTAATCTTGACGAGCAATTAACTCATCAAAATTAACTCCTTCACCAGGAAAGTCCGGACCATCAATACATGCGAAAAATGTTTTTCCATTTATTGTTACACGACAATTCCCACACATTCCGGTTCCATCTACCATAATTGGATTCAATGAAACATCAGTTGAAATATTATGTTTCTTATTTAATTGAACAACAAATTTCATCATTACCAAAGGACCAATTGCGATTGTATGATCATATTTTTTTTCCTGATATAATTTTGTTAAAACATCAGTTACAAAACCTTTTGTTCCTAATGATCCATCATCAGTAGCGATATAAATATTATCACAAAACTCCTTATATTTATCGACTAAAATTAAGTAATCTTTACTTCTAGCTCCAATTACTAAATCAACTTTTATTCCTCTTTTACTATATTCTTTTAACTGCGGTAATAAAGGTGCTGCTCCAACTCCACCAGCAATTCCTAAAACACTCTTTACATCTCTAATATGAGCTGCTTTACCGAGTGGTCCAACAAAATCATAAATATCGTCTCCGACATTTAACCGCCCTAGTAGGTTAGTTGAATATCCTAATTTTTGATATATTATTACAACATTTTCACCCTCTATATCAACAATCGTTAAAGGTATTCTTTCACCCTCGCTATCAACTCTTAAAATAATAAAGTGTCCAGGTAATGTGTTTCTTGCCACTAAAGGAGCATGAACAACCATTAAATCAATATCTTTATTCAAAACTTCTTTCTTAATAATTTTATACATAATAACACCTTTCTCTCGTAAGTCATAATACAGTATTAGTGAAACGCTTACTTTAATATTATATCAAAAATATTGCATTTCTCAATAAATAATTCGCCAGAAAAAAAAGATGTTTGCACGCAAACATCTTTAAATAGTATTAAGATGATTCTTACTTAAAACCCGAAGTAGGAAAAGATAGAACAAGGTCACAATTATTGCTAATCCAAAGAAACTTGTTTTCAATCCGTAGAAGTCTCCTACTAATCCTATTAAAGGGAATAAAATAATCATTACTATACTGAAAACAAGGCCTGAGAAACTTAATGCAGTAGCTCTTGTTTCTGAAGGGATTATTCGATTTATATAATCTCCTAGTACAACATAGAATACACTATCTAAAAAGCCAAGAACTACAAATGGAATAAAGATGATATTATCAACTAGAATTAGCCAAAATGAGATTGTCATTAATAAAGGAACAAAATAAAGTATTTTCTTTTCTTTATATTTCTTTTCTAATCTATAAGCTATAAACCCTCCAAAAGCTGCGAATAGCGAATGCAAAGCAAGTAAAAGACCCAAAAACACTAAAGAATATCCAAGACTATCTAGATGATTTTGAATATAAAAGAAAACAGAAGTAATTGGAGCTGCCATCATTGCTCCAATAATAATTAATAATAGTAATCTTTTATTTTCAAATACTACTTTAGTACTTTTTACATAATGATCATAAAGCATTTCCTTAAATGATTTATGATCTTTTTTTAGTTGCAGTGGTGTTTCTTTCATAAAAGCAATAACAAGTAAGGAAAGCAAATAAAAGATAATTGTAATCTCAAAAGATAAATCAAAGCTTCTCATAGCTATATACCCACCAACAAACAAAGCAATTCCAGTTGATAATTGATATATAACCTCCTTGCGACCATTAACCTTCATAAAGTCATCTTCTTTTTTCATAAGTTTTAAAGAATCATAAACTTGTGCTTCACCACTTCCTGATTCTAAAGTAAATCCTAACCCACAAAAAATGAATCCAATTATAATTACAACAAAATTAGAAGAGATAATCATTATTAATAAATAAATTATATATGAAAATATTCCTAATATCCGGCTAAACTTTCGACCATACAAATCAGCAATCATCCCGGTAGGTACTTCCATTGTTAAACTTGTAATATGAAAAACTGTTTCAAATATCCCTATTTGAAACAGGCTAAAACCTTTATATGCTAAAAAGAGTAACCAAATTCCATGTGTAACATTGAAATTTCTTACAAACGTGTGTAAATAATCAAGTTTTATGTTCTTCTTGTAATTCATCCTCATCACTACCTAATTTTTCTCCACAGTATATACAATACTGATCTTCTAATACGTTTTCTTTAAAACAATTTTTACATACTACAATCGTTAAACCCATTTGTCTTAGTTTTTCAATTTCTAATTCTTTATCTTTGAAAAACAAATTTAATGACATTAAAGATATTATAGCTATTAGTCCAACAAACATCAAAAATCCACCAAGAAAGAATAGTCCCAGTGATTCTCTAAAATATGATATTGTCATTACTAAAATCCCCATAAAAGATATTGCATATCCTACTAAGATAACTAGTTTATAATTTTTCATAAGTGTCTTTTCTTGTTCTGTAAGATAGTGTCACAACTAATGCAATATTTTTGATCATAGGGATTTACTGTTTTACATATTGGACAAATAATTTCTTTTAAATCATTACCACATTTTTTACAGTATTTTGCTTTTAGTTTGTTTTCTGTATTACAAATATTACAGATTTTTGTTTCAATTTTAGTTTCATTAAGTAAATCAAATTCGCTAGCTTTATTTTCTGTTTTACTAGCAGTAGATTTCCGATTAATAATTACCATTATTATTAATCCAATTCCTGATAGAATTGAAACCATAGCAAAAACAGGAACATATGGTCCAATTATATTTTGTCCGAAAACCATGAATAAATCGGTAGTTAACAAGACAATTATTAATATTGCAATTATTATCTTTTTATAATTCATACAATCACCTATTTCAAATTAGCATTACAGTTTTGACACTCTTCAGCATCAAAAGGGTTCAGATGTCCGCAATAATCACATTCTATCTTATCATGTAGATTAGCACCACATTTAGGACAAAACTCACTACCTGCTTCTATTTCCTGATGACATTTAGGGCACATCATTCTTGTTTTTAATCTTTCTTCAAATTGTCCTGTATTAATACTTTTAGCAATATACAGAAAGAATCCTACTACTAAAAAGATAAGAACAATTGGAAGAAGAAATGAATTTGTTCCTAAACCTACATATATTATTGAAAAAGCAAATCCTGTAATAGTTAAAGAAATTATAACAACAAACAAATAAAGCGGTGTTGGTTTTTTCATATTATCACCTCTAATATAACTCTAATATTGTCTCTCCTTGATTCATTGTTGGTCTTCTATTTCTAATTCTCTTACTTCTTAACTTATTAGAATTTCTTACCATATCTTTGAGTATACTACCTGAGTGGTAACCATGAATAACTAG
>JAUVLT010000094.1 GCA_030600605.1 Mycoplasmatota bacterium | reverse complement strand
GTTTTTTACTATTAACGAAAGGTAATTTTGTAGAATAGGCCTTTTAGGATGCCGGCTTATACTTACAATTTCCCAGGCCGACAATGCTGGTTTTTTGGATTTTTTCTTATCAGTCATTTTTTTCTCTTCTGTTTCAATTGTTGTAGTATCTGCTTCGGATCCCATACTTCTAATAATTTAGTTATTTATTGAAGAAAGATTTTAAATTTGATTACCTGTTATAAAAGCTAAGGACATTACTTAAATAATCTTTCATATCCTTTCTGTTAACAATGGAATCAATAAATCCATGCTCACGAAGATATTCTGAAGTCTGAAAATCATCAGGAAGTTTTTCCCCGATTGTTTGTTCAATTACCCTTCGGCCTGCAAATGCAATTAAAGCTCCCGGCTCGGAAATATTTAAATCGCCTACCATAGCATAACTCGCCGAAACACCTCCTGTAGTTGGGTTAATAAGAACAGAAATATAAGGGATATTTTTTTTGTTCAATCGCGCAACTCCGGCGCATGTTTTAGCCATTTGCATAAGTGAAAGTATTCCTTCCTGCATTCTGGCGCCTCCCGATGCAGAAAAAACAATATAAGGCAAATTATTATCGTAAGCATAATTCGCAGCTTGAAGAATTTTTTCGCCTGTACCACTTCCCAGACTTCCACCAAGAAATCTGAAATCCATAACTGCAACTATTGCCGGAATACCATTAATTTTACCCCGGCCTGTTACTACAGCTTCTGAAATACCTGTTTTTTTAATGGTAGCTTCGTATTTATCCTTATAGCTACCTTTTAGGTCATTAAATTTAAGTGAGTCGATAGGGCTAATATTGTTGAATAGCTCTTCGAAAGTGTTTTTATCAAATAAAAGATTTATCCGTTCGTACGAGGTAATACTACCGTGGTAGTTGCAATTTGGGCAAACATTCAGGTTTTCTTCCCATTCACTTTTGTAAATATGTGAATGACATTTTTTGCACTTTACCCATAGATCCTTTTTTGATTTCTTTTTTGCAGTTGTAGTTTCGCTATACCATGCCATCTCTCGTTTCTCCGCTATTTATATTTCTAATTCTAATGTGAAAATTTACAAAACATTGTTAATTTCAGATAAATTATTGAAATAATTAGCTCGGCAAAGTAGTTATTTTTATAAAAAAAAGCTAGATAAATTGTAAATATTATGACTTATAAATAATCAAAAAACAAGACTAAAACAGTATAAAATATCGATAAATCAGCAATTTATGTTGTTATATAAAGTACCATGCGTGAAGGGAGTTTTGTATGTTAATTTAGATTTTTGTTACTCATGTGTCACTTCAAATCATATTGAGAATATATTCAGCTTTATATAAGCGAGTTAATCATTGATGTCTTATTTATGCCAGGAATGAGCATTGCATTCATACTTAGTTGTTTTTGGTTTTACTAATCAATAACTTTATCTAAAAATAGAAATATGAATAATCCCTACAATAGAATAGTATTAATAGGTAATGGATTTGACAAAGCACTTGGATTGAAAACAAGTTATGCTGATTTCATACTGAATTATCTAAAAGAAAAAATCCTTGAAGCAATTAAAAATGTCGGCTATGATTCTGAGTTAATAACAATAAAATTAAGAGCTTCTCAATCCTATCTACTTAATGATAAATATATTAAATCAATAAATAATACGAGTTCAGTCATGGAGTTATTGAATTTTACAGATAAGCAATTGAGTATAACTTATAAGGATGAATTTTTAGAAGAGATTGTAAAAAATTATTCAGAAGCCAGATGGGTAGACATTGAGCAATATTATTACAAGAAGCTGAGCACAATGTTTAATAGTTTTAAGGTAGCTAAATATGAAACCGAAATCCCAGAAGAAGTTTTTGAGCTCAATAAATGTATGGATGCACTTTCTGAGCAACTTAGCGAATATATCAGAAAACAGCAGGATAGTAATTCAATTAATTATATAGAATCTCCATTATGTTCTTTATTTGAAGATTTTCAAGAGCCTTTAAGACCAGACCGTTCTAAATTGCTCTTTGAAGAAAAAAGAAGAAAGACTCCCCCCGCAAATGTTATGTTCCTTAATTTCAATTACACTGATACTATATTGAGATTTCTAAAGAATTTAAATTGGACTAAGACTTCTCCAAGACACATACATATTCATGGGAGAGTTAATGACGGAACAAATCCTATTATCTTTGGGTATGGTGATGACACTGGAGATATTTATAAACAACTTGAACTGGAAGGAGAGAATGAATGGTTAAGAATTATAAAATCTTTTAAATACCCAAGAACAAATAATTACCATACTCTACTTAATTTTCTAGAGGTGGGTGATTTTGATATTATAATTGTCGGTCATTCTTGTGGTCTATCTGATAAAACATTGCTTAAAACAATCTTTGAACATAAACACTGTTTATTCATTCAAAACTATTATTACAGAAATGAAAAAGAAGATTTCAATAAGCGGATACAAATTTCAAGACATTTTAGTGATAAGCCTCTTATGAGAGAAAGGCTATTAACTTTTGATGAACATGCTAAAATTCCTCAACAGCCATATAAAGACTAGCAAGATTCCCCTACGAACTGTATAAAAAAAGACTTCTAGTTTCCTAGAAGTCTTTTTTTGCCTGTGGGCCCACCTGTCCCGATAGCTATCGGGACGAACCATGGACCCCCTGATTATGAGTCCATCATAAAAGAGGCTAATATCACAAACTTTATAAACAAAGCGCATTTTATATTACTTGTATTGTCAATCATTTGTTACTTTCAAACAAAACTTTAATAATAAATTCATTATTCAATGTCTGATTTTCATT
>JAUVLT010000004.1 GCA_030600605.1 Mycoplasmatota bacterium | reverse complement strand
ATCCATTGCACGTACCATGTCTTTTGTATTGAGGACGTAAGCAATTCTAACTTCATCTTTACCAAGACCTTTTGTAGCGTAAAAACCTTCTGCTGGAGCCATCATAATTGTTTCTCCATTATCTTCAAACTCTTCAAGCATCCAAATAATGAATTCCTCAGCATTTTCAACAGGTAATTTTGCAACAACATAAAATGCACCAGTAGGTTTTTCACAGACAACACCAGGTATATCTTTAAGTGTTTTATAGACGATATCTCTTCTTGCTTGGTATTCATCTTTAATAGACTTAGTGTATTCGTCGCTTAGTTTATATAATTCAGCAGCACCTATTTGTTCTAAAGTAGCTACACAAAGACGTGCTTGACATAGTTTAAGTATATTTTTGATTAGATTCTTATTTTTTGAAGATACACTTCCGATTCTTGCACCACAAGCACTATATCTTTTTGAAACACTTTCAATGATAATAACTCTATCGCTAGCGCTTTTGATTGAACCCATTGATATTCCTTTTAGTCCATCAAATGCAAATCCACGATATACCTCATCACTTATAATATATAGGTTATGTTCATTAGCTATTTCTGCAACCATTTCTAGCTCGTCAAGACGTAATATTGTTCCAGTAGGATTTCCGGGATTTGAAAAGAGGATTGCTTTTGTTTTAGGAGTAATAAGTTTTACTATTTCTTCTTTTGATGGTAGATGGAATCCATCCTCAGCTTTCGTAGTGATTGGCTTAATTGAGACATTTACACCACTTGTAAATCCGCTATAATTAGTATAAAATGGCTCAGGAATTAGTATTTCATCACCTGGATCACAAATTGCAATAGTAGTAAAAGTTAATGCTTCAGATCCTCCGTTTGTTATTAAAATTTCATCTTCATCAAACATAACACCATCTCTTGCAAAATACTCTCTAATAGCGTTTATTAAGACAGGTTCACCTTGTGAGAAAGAATACTTAATAACAGAAGTATCATAATTGTTAATTGCTTCCATGAATACTTTTGGTGTTTTAATATCTGGTTGTCCTATATTTAAATGATAAACTTTTTTACCTGCTTTTTTTACTTTTGTTGCAATTGGAACTAATTTTCTAACAGGTGATTCTTGCATTGCAAGTATACGTTTAGATAGTTTCATAATACAGCCTCCTTAATATCAAAAAATCAATTATATTGTAACACCTGCTAATAGTGAAATCAATAGCAAAAATGATTTTAATGTAAAATACAATACTATGAAAAATGTAATGTTGATATTACATTAATTTACTATGAAAACATTTTCATAAAAAAACTTAAGAAAATGAAAAAAAATTCAAGCATAAATAGCTATTTTAAGCCATTTATATTTTGTTATAAAAAATATTGTTTTTTTTACTGAAAACGCTTGTTTTAATAGAGCTTTCTTGTTAAAATGCTTATGTGTATTGCGAGAAAATTGAAATTTGAAAGGATATATGAAATGAGTTTAAAATTATTTATTCCGGGTCCAGTTAATGTTGAGCCCGATGTATTAGAAAAAATGGCAACTGTGCAAATTGCACATCGTAGTAAAATAGCTACTGAGTTACAAGAAAGAATCTCTAAAAGTCTTCAAAAACTAATGTATACTGATGAAACAATTATTTTGTCGACATCTTCAGGTAGTGGTATAATGGAAATGGCGATTAAATCATGTACAAAAAAACGCGCAGCAATGTTTAGTGTGGGTGCTTTTGGTGATAGATGGTATAAAATGGCTGTAACAAACAATGTGCCTGCTGATTATTTTAAATCTGAACCAGGTATGCCGACTACACCAGAAATGGTAGAAGAAGCTTTAAAGACAGGATTATATGATGTTGTTGCAGTTACTCATAATGAAACTTCATCCGGGTTATTGAACCCTGTTTATGAAATCGGACAAGTTATTGCTAAATATCCTGATGTTGTATATTTAGTAGATGCTGTAAGTTCTTTAGGAGGATCAAAAATCGAAGTTGATAAATCACATATTGATATTTGTTTATCATCAACTCAAAAATGTTTAGGACTCCCTCCAGGATTAAGTGTTGCTTCAGTTTCTGAAAAGGCAATTGAAAGAGCAAAAACTGTTGAGAATAGGGGATTTTATTTAGATCTTCTTAATATTGTTAATCGAGTTAAAAAAGATTTTCAATATCCGAGTACTCCTTCGACACCACATATGTGGGCACTTGATTACAAATTAGCTAAAATATTAAATATTGAAGGACTTGAAAATCGTTTTGATAGACATGGAAAATTAGCAAAAATTGTCCAAGAGTGGGCTTTAAAACATTTTGATTTATTCGCAAAAGAAGGTTATCGCTCTAATACTGTGACAACTATTATAAATACAAAAGGTAACAGTGTTGCTGATTTAAATAAAGAACTTGGTAAAAGAGGATATATGATTAGCAATGGCTATGGTGATTTAAAAGAAAAAGCATTTAGAATTGCTCACATGGCAGATCGTAGTGAAGAGGATTTAAACGCTTTATTAAGAGAAATAGAAAATATTTGGAACTTATAGGTGATAAAATGTATAAAATATTGGCAAATGATGGCATTGATAAAGGTGCTGAATTAAAATTAGTAGAACTTGGATTTGAAGTAGATACAAATCATTATGTAGATGAGGAACTAAATCAAAAGATAAAAGAAATAGATTGTATCATTGTTCGTTCAGCTACAAAGATTAGAAAACCATTAATTGATGAAGCAGTAATAGGTGGAAGGTTAAAACTAATTATTAGAGCTGGAGTAGGTATTGATAATATTGATTATGTATATAGTGAAGAACAAGGTATAGTAGTTAGAAATACTCCAAAATCTTCAAGTGATGCAGTTGCTGAATTAGCAATTGGACACATGTTTGCACTTGCAAGACATATTTATATTTCAAACGTTACCATGAGAAATGGTCAATGGAATAAGAAGGTTTATTTAGGTATTGAACTTTCAGGGAAAACTTTAGGTCTAGTAGGCTTCGGAAGAATTGCGAAAAGCGTTGCTAGAAAAGCAATGGCTTTAGGAATGAAAGTTATATATAATGATTTAAGTGGTAAAAGTGATGAATTATCTGAATGTAAATTTGTTTCAAAAGAAGAGTTATTACAACAATCAGATTTTATTTCATTACACATTCCATTTAATAAGGAAATTGGTCCCTATTTAGGAAAAAAAGAATTCGACTTAATGAAAAAAGGAATGTATGTAATTCAAGCTTCACGAGGTGGAGTTGTAGATGAAGAAGAACTTTTAAAAGCACTAGATAGTGGAAAAGTTAAAAGAGCAGCATTGGACGTTTATGAAGATGAACCTACTAAAAACGAGAAAATTTATACAAGTGAGTTTATATCGTTAACACCACATATTGGCGCATCAACAAAAGAAGCTCAAGCTAGAATTGGGTTTGAAACAATAGAAGTAGTATTAGAATACTTATCATAGGAGGATAAAAAATGGCTAATATTAGACCGTTCAAGGCTATAAGACCAAGAACAGATTTGGTTGAAAAAGTAATTGCATTACCGTATGATGTAATGGACCGAAAAGAAGCTAAAGCTATGGCGAAAGGGAACCCATATAGTTTCTTACATATTTCAAGATCAGAAATTGATTTTCCATCATCAATGGGACAATATGATCCTCGAGTATACAAAAAAGCAAGAAGAAATTTTGATATATTTCAAGATGACGGAATTTTAATTCAAGATGAAAAACCAACCATTTATATTTATCGTCAAATTATGAATGGAGTAGAACAAACAGGATATGTAGTTAGTAGTTGTATTGATGATTATGTAAATAATGTTATTAAGAAACATGAACTTACATTGCTAAGTAAAGAAAAAGATCGTACTGAACATTTTGATGCATGTTGTGCTAATACATCTCCGATTTTAATGACTTATCGTAAGAACGAAAGATTAGCTGAAATATTAGAAAACTGGACATCATCTCATAAACCAGATGTAGATATTGCTACTGAAGATGAAGTAAGTCATATTGTATGGTCAATAGATGATGATGCTTTAATGCAAGAAATTATTGACGTGTTTGCTACTGTCGACAGCTTATACATAGCGGATGGACATCATAGAACTGCAAGTGCTGTTAGAGTTGGATTGAGACGTAGACAACAACAACCTAGATATACTGGAGAAGAAGAATTTAATTTCTTTATGGGTGTCTTATTTCAAGCAGATGAATTAAGCATTTTCGATTATAATCGTGTCGTTCATGATTTAAACGGATTATCACCTGATGAATTTCTTAAGTTAGTGGGAGAATCATTTAAAATTGAAGATAGTAAAGCACCATTTAAACCTATTAAACATCGTACATTTGGAATGTACTTAGATAATAAATGGTATAAACTAACAGGTAAAAAATCAACATCTAACGGTGATATACTTAGTAATGTTGATGCATCAGTTTTAGAAAAGCATATTTTAACAACTATTTTAGGAATTAGTAATGTGCGAGAATCATCACGTATCAGTTTTGTTGGTGGAATTAGAGGATTGAAAGAAGTTAAAGAAATAACTGATCAACATAACGGTGTTGGATTTGCAGTTTTCCCAGCAACTATGAAAGAGATTATGGATATTTCAGATTTAGGAATAATTATGCCAGCTAAAACTACTTGGTTTGAACCAAAACTAAGAAGTGGATTATTTGTTCATAAATTTGATAGTCTTACTCCTCCTCCAATTGATGGAGAAATTAGTTTTGAAACAAAAGGATATATTGAAAATGTACTTGCAAAAATTAATAAGAAAGATGGAAATCAAAAGGAATTTGTTCAAGCAGCAACTGAAGTACTTAATTCTTTAGGACCTGTCTTAGAACAACATCCTGAATATATGGAAAATAATATTTTAGAGAGAATTGTTGAGCCAGAAAGATCTATTTCATTTAGAGTTCCATGGGTAGATGATGAAGGAAATGTTCAAGTTAACCGTGGATTTAGAGTTCAATTTAATGGTGCAATCGGGCCATATAAAGGTGGATTAAGATTTCATCCATCTGTTTATTTAGGGTTAGTTAAATTCTTAGGGTTTGAACAAATATTTAAAAACAGTTTAACTGGACTTCCAATTGGTGGAGGTAAAGGTGGATGTGACTTTAATACACTTCAAAAATCAGATGAAGAAATTAGACGTTTTTGTGAAAGTTTCATGACTGAATTATATCGCCATATTGGTCCGGATACTGATGTTCCAGCAGGAGATATTGGTGTAGGTGGAAGAGAAATTGGATTCTTATTTGGACAATATCGTAGAATTAAAGGATCATTTGAAAATGGTGTTCTTACTGGTAAAGGATTATCTTATGGAGGATCTTTAATTAGACCTGAAGCAACAGGATTTGGAGCGACATACTTTGCTTTACAAATGTTGAGACATGATAAGACTGATTTTAAAAATAAAACAGTTGCTGTTTCAGGATTCGGAAACGTTGCATGGGGTGTTTGTCGTAAAGTAAGAGATCTTGGTGGTAAAGTTGTTACGTTATCAGGACCAGAAGGATATATTTATGATCCAGAAGGTGTTATTACTCAAGAAAAAATTGATTTTATGTTAGAAATGAGAGCAAATACTAATGGTGTAATAAAAGATTACGCAGACAAATTTGGAGTTGAATTTATTCTAGGCAAAAAACCTTGGGAAAGAAAAGTAGATATCGTTATGCCTTGTGCAACTCAAAATGAAATTTGGGAAAAAGATGCAAAACAAATTATTAAGAACGGTGTTAAGTATTTAATTGAAGGTGCTAATATGCCAACTACAAACGAAGCAGTAGAGTTACTAAAAGAGGCTGGAGTAGTAATTGGTCCTGGTAAAGCTGCTAATGCAGGTGGAGTTTCAACTAGTGCACTTGAAATGTCTCAAAATAGTATGAGATTAAGTTGGACTTCTGAAGAAGTTGATTTAAAATTACGTGAAATAATGAAAAATATTTATAGTAGTTGTGTTAGAGCTAGTAGTCGTTATGGATTTGGGTATGATTTAATTGCTGGTGCTAATATTGCGGGATTTGTAAAGGTTGCTGATGCAATGGTTGCTCAGGGAAAATATTAAGAAGGAGTGTTTAGATGGGTTACGCGTTAAAGGAAACAGAGTTTAGATATCGTGCATATACAAATAAAGGTAAATGGCAAAAAGGTGGATTAACTACTGATAAGTACATTTCAATTCACGAAGGGTCTAATGTATTCCATTACGGCCAAGCTTTGTTTGAAGGATTAAAAGCCTATAAAACAAAGACTGGTAAAATTCAATTATTTAGACCAGAGTTAAACTATATTAGAATTAATGAAGGCTTAAGAAGATTGGTTGCCCCAGAATTACCTAAAGAATTATTTTTTGAAGCTATTATTGAAGTTGTCAAAGCAAACAAAGATGATATCCCAGAATATGGAAAAGGACAGTCTTTATACATTAGACCGTTTGTTATTGGACAAGGTTTGAATTTAGGTGTTAAACCATCTGATGAGTATTTGTTTAGTGTATTTTGTGCACCTGTAGGTACATATTTTGCAGGAGGATTGCAAGCTTTAGATTTTGTTACTACTGATTATGATCGTGCTTCAGCAAATGGTACAGGTCAAGTAAAAGTTGCTGGTAACTATGCAGCAAGCTTATATCCAAGAAGTTTGGCAAAAAAAGAAGGATATGCTGGAGTTATTTACTTAGATCCACTTACTCATTCTAAAATAGATGAAGTAGGTGCTGCAAATTTCTTTGGTATTACATATGATAATGTGCTTGTTACACCTCAATCTTCTTCAATTTTACCAAGTATAACAAAAAGATCAATTTTATATATCGCAGAACATATACTAGGTATGAAAGTAGAAGAAAGAGAATGTTTCGTTGAAAATGTAGGTGAATTTAAAGAAGCAGGTGCTTGTGGTACTGCCGCAGTCATAACTCCACTTAAGTCAATTACTCATAAAGGTAAAGTGACACAATTTGGAGATGGGGAAGTAGGGCCTACCATTAAAAAACTTTATGATCTTTTAGTCGGAATTTATTATGGAGATATTGAACCTCCAGAAGGTTGGATTTACGAAATTAAATAACAAAAAAAGGATTTATCATTAATTAAATTGATAAATCCTTTTTCTTTACATTATTTCTTTAATTCTTTTAGCAAGTCCTTTTAGTTTTCTTTTCGAAACACTACAAATTGCTACTCTTAAGCCTCCATCTACTTCAACAGTAAAGATATTATTTTTTTGAAGTTTTAAGTTTAAAGCCTCTTTTTCTTTATTATCAATAACTTTTATTGTGACAAAGAATCCTTCAACATGAGGAAAGATTTCTAAGTTATTTTCTTTAGCTTCACTTACAAAGATATTTGCTCTTTCTCTTAATAAATCAATATATTGTTGTTTTTCAGCAATATATGGCTCGCGTAGGGTTTCATTACTAATAATTGTGCTAAAGAGTTTCATAGCACTGTTATTAACTGTCGACCAAATACTTCTAGCGCTGTATATTGCAGCGTTTTTAAATGCTTCTAATTGCTCTTTATCTTTCGTTATTACTATTTGGGCACCAACTCTTGCACCATAAGCAGTTAATGTCTTAGAACACGAAAAAGCAACTACAACCATTACATTATTACTTAAATCGTTATACTTTTTAAAGTGTTGCTTCCAAATATCGCCTTGATTTGTATAATCAACATAAGCTATATCATTTAAGATAATGACTGGTCCTTGAATACTGAGTTCATTAACAAATTCAATTATTTGATCCCATTCATTACCACTTAGAGTATATCCTGTTGGGTTATGACAAGGATCATTAATAATTACTAATACTTTTCCTTGTTCATTCATAACCTTAGTTAAAGTAGTTTTAAAATCAACGATATCAAAATGGTTGTCTTTGAACATATTATAATCGGTTAGTTTTAAGAAACACTCTTTAGCCATTGTTTTGTATGGACCCCATCCTAAAGAAGGCTTAATAACTGTTTCTCCTGGACTTAAGATATTTTTCATGGTACTGCTAATAGCTCCAGCTCCACCAGGTGTTGCAATAATCTCACATTGGATTTCTTTATCTAGTTTACCGAATAGCCAATCATAAATAGCAGCATTAAATTCAGGATTTCCTTGAATGCTAGAAGCGTATTTTGCTTTTTGAATTTTATCAATTGTTTCATACGTTTTCCAAACACTATCAAAAGCAACAAAAACACCATCTTCATCAAATAGTGTTCCCAAGGTAGCGTTAACAACCTCATCACCATATTTTACTTTTGCTTCATTCGCTGCAACTGCAGCTTTGAAGACTTTATCGACCATTTTTTTCCCATCACATAGTTCATTTAAGAAAGGATTCATTTATCCACCTCGTTTATCCAGTTTTCATAATAATTTAACTACAATATTATAACATTTTTGAAATGGAAAAGCACTATAAAGTGTAATATTAATATTCAATTAATGTGCCCATATTTTTAAGAATTTATTAGTTTAATTTGTTATAATAATATAATAATAAGTAAGAATATGGTGGAAAAAATGATGAAATGTGTTAAAATAAATCTAGAAAGAAGTGATAATATGATTGATAAATTAAAAGATTTTATGCAAAAGAAATTCAATTACAAATTAATTGAATACAAAATTTGTATACCTGAAGGGAAAAAGAAAAAAACAGCACTTTTTCCATTGTATTTATTTATTGTTGTATTAATTGGATACGCTATCCAACAGTTTGGATTAATTGATGATATTTACAATATTTGGGTAGTGATTATTGTTGGAATTTTATTAATGATGTATCAGATTACACTTATTCAAAAAAACAAACCAGAATCACTTGTTGTAACTGCGGAATATTTAATTAAATGTTTTGGAAAGAAAACCTTTGTTGTAGTGAAATATGATGATATTAAGAGATTTAAAGTCAACGAAAAAGAAGGATTAATTGTTAGTGATAGAAATAATCAAATAACTATTTCTCCGGTTTGTTACCAAGAAGATTTAGAACCTATTGTTGATATTCTTGAGGCTAAAGGTAAAACATTTGATAAGACTAGAGAATACATGAAGAGACCCGTAATAATACGCATAATTAACAACAAAATAATTATTAAAGAAATTAAACAAGAAGAATCATCAACTGAAAAACTTGTTGGTGAGTATTTAGATGATTATAAAATGTTAACTCCAGGATTTATTAAAGATGTCTTGTTCTTAAATAGTGTGGTAGAAGAAGCACATTCTTCGAATAATAATTTAATAATTAAATTAAATAAATTCGAAGTAAAAGAAGGTCACCCTGAAAATATTGGATTTGAATCAATTATGGCAACCGATGGAATTATTATTTTTGAGGATATCAAGATAAAGTTTATAAATATTAGAAAAGCAAGAGAACGTAATGCAGTAGAAGAACTATTACCTAATGAAGTAGAATCAATTGTTGATAATATTGAAAAAGGTGTTATTACTAATTGGAAGTATCGTAAAAACGGTATTGATTTACATTTTGCAGCTGGTACTAATATTTTAAAAGTATCTTTTGATTATAAAGAAGTTATTATTGGATGGAATATATTTAAATAATGGAAAAGCAGTTCATAGTGAACTGCTTTTCTTATATTCCTAAATCTGCTTTTTTTACTTTTTGTTTATTGTACCTTATATATATTTGTTTAAATTCACCGATAAATACACTCGATATATATATCAATCCTAATAACGAGAAATAATTAAAATAAATAACTGATTGTGGATTTAATAATGTACTCCAATTTCCAACAAGATTTGCTTCTTGGATAATCGTTTCTTCATCACGATAATAATTAGGAGTATAATAATATTGTAAATTATCTCCATGATAAGTGTAAAGGATAATTAAAGTAGTGTGATGATAGTATTGTCTATGAAGTGGAACATAAGAAGTACCTTGAACATATAATGTGTTTCTAGCATAAATATCACGAAAACTTCTTAACATAAATGAATAGCGATACCTTTTATCAATATCTTTTACGACGAGTATATATCCTGCACGTCCTTCAAGAACACCTTCATACAGTCTTGTTTCAACACCATCTGAGTATTCTTCAAGTAAAATATACTCAGGGTTATACATATCAAATTGAGTGCTTACAACATACTCAACTTGTTCGTCCCCATCAAGAGAACGATTATATACGAAACGACTACCGTAAAAAGATAAAAAGTATGTAGCAATGATTATTGTAATCCATAATGTAACTTTAAAAACTTTATCCATAATGCATCATTCCTTTGTCTGATTTCTCATTAATATTATACCTAAATTTATAAAATAAAGCAATAAATCTATTAACAAAATGAAGATAAAGATTTGTTGACTAAGAATTTTTAAAAAAGTATAATAAAATGTATAAAGAAGGTGCAAACACTATGGAGACAACTGTAAATAGAAAACAGATATTTAAGTTTGGATTATATGGGTTTCTAAAGAATTTAAAATTTTATGAACCTTATTTAATAATCTTTTTTAGACTATCAGGATTATCCTATTTACAAATAGGATTACTATATTCAATTAGAGAAATAATTATCTATATTTTTGAAGTGCCTTCCGGAGTTCTCGCAGATCGATATGGTAAAAAAACAGAATTAGTTACTTGTTTTATTTTTTATATATTTTCGTTTATTGTTTTCTTTTTAGGTCAAGATTTTTATATTTATATCATTGGGATGGTGTTGTTTGGATTAGGGGAAGCTTTTCGTTCTGGAACACATAAGGCGATGATAATGAGTTATCTAGACAAGAATGATATAAAGGAATCAAAGAGTCAAGTTTATGGTAAGACTAGGTCATACTCTTTGATTGGATCAACCATTTCTAGTTTAGCTGCGATAGTACTAATATTTGCTTTACCTAGCATTTCATGGCTATTTCTTATTGCCATAATTCCTTACTTATTAGATTTGATGCTTATACTAAGTTATCCAAACTATTTGAACGAAAGACAAGATACAACTTTTTCATTTAAGGGATTTATTAAAGAAAATATTAATTCAATTAAATATGTCTTTAAAGATAAAAAAGTTTTAAGATTACTTATCGGATCATCATCATATAATGCTGGATTTAAAAGCACAAAAGATTATATTCAACCATTGATTGTTTCGGCTACTATTAGTTATATTATTTTTAGTGGATTAAGTACCGAGGACAATACTGTGATATATATCGGAGTTATTTACGCAATAATCTATTTATTTAGTTCATTTGCCAGTTTAAATGCTCATCGCTTTAGTGAATATTTTTCAAAAGAAAAAGTTATAAGTATTATGTGGCTTTTATCTGGTATTACAACATTATTTCTTAGTTTTTTTACAGGTAATTTATATATTTTAATATTTACATTCTTAGCAATTTATGTCTATTTAAATATAAGAAAACCATTAATTATTGAGAAAATCGGAGATACAACCAATTCTGATAAACGTGCTTCTGTATTATCAATTGAATCTCAATTTACATCAATATTAATCGCTATATTTGCGCCTATATTGGGATATATTTCAGATGTATTTTCAATAGCTTCAATGTTTACAATTGTTGGATTAGTAATGCTTACAATTTATGTGTTGAAAATTGGATTTGGAAGAACATATATCAAAAGCAAATAATATATATTTTTTGACAAAGGGTAAATGATAAATTATAATTATTAAAGAGAAGAGAGAGAGGTAACAATAGTGGTGAAAAAAATAGTAATAGATGATGAAGTTATTTCTGAAAAAGCAACAAATAGAAAAGGAAGAGGTCATCATTCATTTAGCGAGTTTGAAGAAAAATTTACAAGATTTCAAGAGGAGCCCTTCAAAAAGAATGTTAGAAGATATGGACCAAAGATTGTTGAAACTAGACTTTTTACAAATAAAGACAAATTAGTGGAGTACGTCAATGAAAAGGGTAGAAGTGATGCCGTTATTGATATTTACAAAATTGAAGACGAATTATATAAGCTGGTAATAAAGCGTTAAATAAGCATATTAAAAGGCCGTGATATCTTTAAGTATCTCGGCCTTTTTTAATTATTTTTTTATGATTCTATAATCTTATTGATAATATTTTGAATACTATTTCTAGCTTCTTCGGGTAAAACGTCTTTATCTGACAACTCATCAATATAGTTAATTCTAGATTTTAGTCTGTCAATAACCAAGTTTCGATAATCTTCATTTTGAATATTAGGGATATATCCTTTTATTTCAACTAGACTGAGATCATCAAGATTAAAGAACTTTTTGAATTTTATATCTTTTGCGACAATTTGTTCAATTAATCCTAATGTAATGTCTTTTGTAATATCTTTATCTAGAAAATATCCGGTATTAAGTACATAGCAATCGATATTATTGAGCTCAAATAGGTCTTTAAAATTATTATAGTCGTATCTTAGTGGATAAAGTCTAAATGGATTAGCATAAGGTTCGATGATAAGCTTATCATTAGTAACACCATATTCAGCACTAGATCTTTTAGTAGCAAGAGTAGCACCGAGGGTGCTTCCTAAAATACTTGAATTTACTTTTAGTATTGGAGGTAATGTATCATCTTTCATAATCCAAAATATCGCGTCAACTTTATTATCAAATTTAAAGGCACGATGTGGAGTCCAATATTTCGATTTTAAACATCTACCATTTCCATTTCTAATATCTTCGGTCACTGGGACAAGTTTATTAAATTCGTCAACTGTTACTCCGATATTTTGCATTGTTAACAAATATTTATTATCTTCACTATCAGTTGGATAATCTTGTACTTTATCAAAATATGCAGGTTCTAATGAAATACTTGACCCATCAGAATTAGAAATGATAAATGCATCATCATGCAAAACTGTAACATCATATTTTCCACCATGTTTCGAATGAGTAATTGTACTTTTTCCACTACCGCTTAGTCCAAATACTCCAGCAATAAATGTTTTATCGTCTGGTAAATTAAATCTTTTTTGACCACCATGACAGGCGGTATAGTTATTTCTAGAAGCAACTGTCCAAGCCATTGTGAGAGTTGCTTTTTTGTGTTCTCCAAAATATCTTAATCCTAGTAAAGCACCACAATTATTTTTTGGATCAAAGATAGATATACCTTCATTATAACCTTCAACAAATTCATCCGGATCTGAATATAAGAAGATATCTCCTTCGTTTATTTCAGTTGATTTAAGATATAATTCATCCATTTCAAAATTCTGATTTTGAAAATTTAACATCCAAGAATATAGTGTATTCTCATATCCTTTTGGAATTAATAGATGAGCTTTAACCATAAAGTCTTCATGTAAACCAATGTAAACAACAGCGTGATACATTGTTTTTTTACGAGAATTAAAAACTGCTTTTCTTAAAGTGTCAGCATATTGGTCAGTATTGGAATTGTTTATTAATCTTCTTACTTGTGCTTGTCTTCCTGTGATGATTCCGTCATTGAAAATTAATACTTTTGCATCATTTGGTAGACCCAATTCTTGAGTATTGAAAATTTCTAAATCACTAATAATTGTACCACTAGCATTTTTTGCTAATTCATATGCATGAGTCAAGGATGTTACTTTTATAACGTTATTTCTATAATATGCTGTTTCGATTGTTAAACGAATCCTACTATACAAATTTGGAGTTGCTTTTCCAATTTCAGATCTTTTTAGATTGCTTTTTGTTGACATTTCTTTCCACCCCTTTATTTATGTTGGTTATAAATCAGCAACTATTGCCGCAAGAGCAATAGAGTTGAATTTACTATCAGATGAATCTGCTCTACTAGTTAAAACAATTGGTTTTGTAGCACCAGCAATGATGCTAGCTCCTCTAGCATTTGCTAAAAACATCATTGTTTTGTAAAATATATTTCCTGCTTCAATTCTAGGCATAATTAAAATATCTATTTCTCCAGCGATAGGATCAGTTATCCCCTTGTGAAGAGCAGCTTCCTTGTTTATTGCATTATCAATTGCGAAAGGACCACCTACAATACATTCTTTAATTACTCCTTCTTTATTCATCTTTATCAGTTGTTCAGCATCTAAAGTGGCTTCCATTTGAGGATTGACTTTTTCAACTGCGCCAATTATTCCTACTTTTGGGTTATCTAGTCCAAGAGAATGAGCTACCATAACTGAGTTTTCAACTATTTGTCTTTTTTCATCAAGATTTGGAGCAATATTCATTGCTCCATCACTCATAAAGATAAGTTTATTATATGAGTCAACTTCTAATACACTCACATGGGAAATTCTGTTATGAGTTCTTAATCCATAGTCTTTGTTTAATGCAGCTTTTAAGATTATGCTAGTACCAACAAGGCCCTTCATAAGGAAAAATCCTTTTTCTTTATTAACAAGTTTTACAGCTGCAATACAAGCTTTAGTTTGGTCAATTTCATTAATGAATTTGTAGTCATTTTCATTATATTTTAGAGATCTTAGGATATTTTTAATTTGTATTTCATCGCCAACTAAAATTCCATTAATGATATTGTTCTTGCGAGCGAGTTCAACTGCCTCTAGAACATGTTGATCTGCAGCACATGCAACAACCATTGTTTTGGTTTCGATTTTTTTTGCTTTTAATATTAATTCATCAATTGATTTAATCATAAGTTCCTCCTAAGTGTATTCTTTATGTTTCTCTTCACCATTTAAAACTCTTAAAGCTCCTAGTGCTAATGCTTCCATTTCGTCTTCACCAGGGAAAACTAAGATATTGCTGATAAAAGAAACTTTCTCTGTTATTGAGTCGACAATCATTTTATTAAATGCTAATCCACCAGTTAAAACTATTGCATCTACTTTTCCTTTTAAAACAGTAGATCCAGCTCCGATTTCTTTAGCTATTTGGTAACACATTACTTCAATGATAAACGCAGCTTCCTTATCACCAGCGTTGATTCTATTTTCAAATTCAGATCCATCATTTGTACCTAAATATGCAACAATACCACCGTTACCATAATTTTTACGTTTGATTTCTTTTAAAGTATATTTCCCACTAAATGCCATTTTGTATAGTGGTCCCATTGGAACAGTTCCACTACGTTCAGGGGACATTGGGCCGTCACCATCAAGGGCGTTATTTACATCAACTACTCGACCTAATTTATGAACACCAACACTTATACCGCCACCAAGATGAGCAATAATTAAATTAAGATCATGATAGTTTTTATTTAAATGAATTGCTGTTTTTAAACCAACAGCTTTTTGATTTAAAGCATGAAATAAACTTTGTCTTTTTATTTCTGGCATTCCGGTATATCTAGCAATATCTTCCATTTCATCAACTGCAACTGGATCAACAATATAAGAAGGTTTATTTATTGCATCAGCAAGTTCTTTTGCTAAAACACATCCTAAATTAGATGCATGTTCACCTCTAGGAGCCTCTCTGACGTATTTTATCATAATATCATTTACTAAATATGTTCCGCCTTCAATTGGTTTTAACATTCCACCACGCCCAACAATTGCATCGAAAGAATTTAAATCGATATTTTCTTCTTTTAAAGTATCGAGAATTGATTCTTCTCTAAAAGAGTATTGATCAATAATTTTATCAAAAGAATTGATAAATTCTGTCTTGTGTTTAATATTCTTTTTATAAAATAATAATTCATTTTCATAGACAGCAATTTTGGTAGAAGTAGAACCGGGATTTATTGCTAATATTCTATATTTCATAAGTTCCTCCTAAGTTGTAATAAAAATTTTGAAAAATCACGACTACATTATAACATGATAGCGTTTACACAGCAAGACGATTTTAAAGATTTTTCCAATCAGGATAATACACGCTAAATAAAGCCGTTTATAAGTATCAAAAACTCTTGGATATTTTAATTTTAAAAATTACAAAAGTAGTTCATATATGGTCTATGGCTCATATATGACCTTTTCATATATATTACTATTATTTAATATATATACAAAGGATTGTTTTTATAAAGACTGATAAGAAATTTTGAAAGTGAGGTAATGTTGATGATTTATTTGGGATTAGGAGTTTTAGGATTCGTAATGTTATTATTATTTGATATTTGTTCTTTGTTTGAGAAGAGCATTGTTAAATACTTTTTTGGCGTTAGTGGTTTTTCAATTATTATTATCAGCACTGTACTCATTGTGAGAATTAATAGTGATATTACTTTTTCATTTTCATTTAGAATTATTTCTTTGACAATTGCAATTTTAGCATTGCTTTTATTAATTTATTCAGTTTTTATTGAAGTAGGTAAAAATACTTATCAATATAAAAATAAGAGTAGGCTTATTACGACAGGAACTTATGCACTTTCAAGACATCCTGGAGTTTTATGGTTCTTATTTGTATATCTTTTTGGAGCTATCTACTTCCAAAATTACTTTGTGCTTTATGCTGGGTTAACTTGGACTGTAATAAATATTCTTTATGTCTCTATTCAAGAACGTTATATTTTTAGTAAGTTGTTTGATAATTATGGAAACTATATTCAATCAACACCAATGATTTTACCGAGCTATCAAAGCATTGAAAAATGCTTTACTACATTAAACTGGAGGAAAAGATGAAAGACTTGAGACAAATGTTACTTGATGAAGATTATGACAGGATTTGGAAAGCTTATTTAGGGTTTCTAGATTTAGAACTTTCTGAATTCATGGAAATTCAAGAGAGATTACTTTTAGAGCAAATTGACTTATTAAGCAAATGTAAACTGGGTAAAAAATTGTTAGGACCTACTGATATTCATAATATGAATGATTTTAGGAAATATGTACCTCTTACAACTTATGATGATTATGCGGATACTTTACTTAACCAAAGAAGTGAAGATTTACCAAGTGAACCATTACACTGGGTTCAAACAACTTGGAAAGGTGGTAAAAAGCCAATTAAATTAGCTCCGTATTCAAAAACAATGGTAGAGGAACATACTAAGATGTTTTTATCTAGTTTAATATTATCGACTAGTAAAAAAAGAGGTCATTTCACACTTCGAAATTTTGATCGTTTTTTATATGGTATGGCTCCATTGCCTTATCTTACTGGATTTGCACCATATATTTTGAAACATGAAATTGATTTTAAATATTTACCATCAACTGATCAAGCTGAGAAACTGAGCTTTAGAGATCGAAACAAAGTTGGGTTTAATTTAGCAGTTAAAAGGGGAGCTGATTTATTTTTCGGCTTATCTAGTGTTTTAGTGAAAATTGGAGAGGGTTTTGAAAGCGGATCAAATAGTGGTCGAATTGGAATGCCATCAAATTTCAAACAAGCTGTTAAAATGTTAAAAGCAGGGTATAAAAAGAAAATTAAAAGAGAACGATTACTTCCTAAAGATTTATTTGAATTTAAAGGTATAGTATGTGGGGGTACCGATTCAGATACTTATAAATCTCAAATTGAGTATTACTTTGGAAAAACTCCACTAGAGATATTTGGTGGAACTGAATCAGCGGCAGTAGCCACTGAAACTTGGAGCAGGAATGGATTAACGTTTTTTCCAGATGTAAACTTCATAGAGTTTATTCCAGAAGAGGAAATGATAAAAGAAGAGGAGATTGAAGGATATATTCCAAAAACACTTTTATTTAATGAGATAATTCCTGGAGAAACTTACGAATTAGTAATAACAAAATTAAGAGGAGGAGCATTTGTTAGATATCGAATTGGTGATGTGCTAAAATGTGTTGGTCTAACTAATGTTGAAGATGAAATAAATTTACCACAAGTTAAATACCTTGATCGTGTTAATAATATAATTGATCTCTCAGGTTTTACAAGAATTACTAAACAGATTATTGGAGATTCAATCAAATTATCAGGATTAGAAATTAAGGATTGGACAGCTTGTAAAGAGTATGGAGAGTCAAGACCGTACATCAATATATATATCGAGAATGGACTGGGAGAGAGTATTTCTGGTATTCGAGAAAAGATTAATGATCAAATGAAATTATTAGATTCAGATTATAATGATGTTCATGCTTTGCTTGGACATGATCCATTAAAATTAACAATATTAGAAGATGGATCTTTTGAAAAATATAAACAATTATTTAACAATAATATTTCAAAAATAAATCCTTCTGGGGAAGAGTTGGCAAAATTGATCACATGCAGTGATGGGGTATAAAATACTAACGGAGTGATACTATGATAATTTTGACTGAAATAACAATTATTCCAATAATCTCATTAGTTTTGTATATATTTATATTAGTTATTATTTTATCTTCTAATAAAACAAAACTATCTAAAGCCTTTAGTCTTTATATAATCGCGATGATTATATGGTCTTTAGGCTCGTTTTTAATGAAGACAGATATGCCTCCAAGTTCACTGTTTTGGGATAAATTCCTCTTAATTGGATTTGTAAGTGTTCCTGTTTTATTATTAAGATTTAGTTACGTGTTATCAGAAAATTATAAGGGTAAGTTTGTTCTTTATATTGGATATTTTTTAGTTGCTGTCCAAATCACTCTAGCTCTTATGGGACACGTGGTGAAATCAGCTTCTTATAGTGAGGGAATCTTTACTTATGAAATAGGATATGGGGCATATGTAGTTGCTGTAGTAGGAATTTCATACAGTCTTTTAGCTATTATAAATATGGTATTAAAAGTTAAAAGAAATGAAATAAGTATTAAGAAGGTTAAATTAGTAATAATTGGGATTTCTTTGGTGCTTATTGGAGCTGCAATAAACTTAAATACTACTTTAGGAGAATATGGGATTGATATCTTATTTAATGCTACTAATGCGGTATTAATCACGTATTCAATATATCGTAATAAGTTTTTAGAAATAAACTTAGTAGTTAAAAAAGGACTATCTTTTTCCTTATATAATGTAGTTTTATTTGTAATCTATGTAAGTGTAGTAATATTTTCATATCAAACATTAACATTTTGGGGGATTACCGATATTTTTACAACAGTATTATTTATGGTACCAGTATTTTTACTATTAGAGCCAATAAGAAGATTACTCCAGAAATGGATAAATCATATCTTTTTTAGAGCGACAACAGATCGTCAAATAATCTTAAGAGAATTTAGTAATCTTGTTAACTCAGCACTTAGTCTTGATATTATAACTGGTTCTCTTATTAAGGCAATTAGAAATGCTATTGATTCAAAAGAAATAAGTATTATGTTGAAAAATTCTAATAAGTATATCTTAAGTGATACAACTTTAGAATATTCAGATCATAGTAATCTTCATCTCAAATTTAATCATCCGATTGTGAGTTGGTTTAAGAATGGAAATTCTTTATTATTGAGTTCACAAATCAATAATCATGTTAGTTTTAAGGGATTATGGGATCAAGAAAAACAAGTAATCAAATTATTAGATACAGAAATTATTGCTCCCATAAGATATTTAGATGATCTTATTGGAATGGTTATCATATCAGGAAGAAGTGATGATACACCATACAGTGAAGATGAAACAGAATTCTTACAAACAATTATTAATAACGCAGCTGCCATTATTGAAAATGCGAAAACAATTGAAATTATGAAAAAACAATCAATTACAGATGAATTAACAAAATTATATAATCATCGATATTTTCATGATACTGTTTCAAATTGGATACTAAATGAAACGTTTGAAAAGTTTAGCCTTGCTATGGTCGATATTGATCAGTTTAAAATTTATAATGATTTGTATGGGCATTTTGCAGGTGATGAAGCGTTAAAAAGAATAGCTGATATTTTAAGTAAAAACAGTTATAAAGATGATTTAATTGTAAGATATGGTGGAGAAGAATTTGTTATCTTTATGCCAAATATTTCCGGTCCAATAACTTTGAAAGCAATTGAAAGAATTAGAAGAGCGGTGGAAGATGAATTTTTATTATCAAGTGATATTAAAGAATTCTTAACTGTAACAATAGGGGCAGCTTCATATCCGGATGATGGAAATACTCTTGAAGATGTTTTAAGAAAATCAGATGAAGCAATGTATTATGGAAAACAAAGTGGTCGAAATAAAGCAATGCTATATATTGAAAATCATACTTCGAGAAATGCTAACAGTGAAATTCAAGAACAAATAAAAGCAGCGCATTTGTCGAGTGTTTACGCATTAGCTGCGATGATTGATGCGAAAGATCATTACACATATGGTCATTCTAATAATGTTGCCATATTAGCTGCTGCTTTAGCTAAGGAAGCAAACTTTGAAAGTAAGGATATTGAAATTGTTAAAAACGCCGGATTACTACATGATATCGGTAAGGTGGGAATACCTGAAAGTGTTTTATCTAAGCCGGGATTTTTAACCGATGATGAAATGGAAATCATGAAATCACATGTAGTTCAATCAATCAACATAATTAAACATATTCCTAATTTATTGGATACTGTTCCTGTTATTATTAGTCATCATGAACGTTATGATGGTCAAGGGTATCCTAGAGGAATTAAAGGAGAGAATATTCCATTGCTTGGAAGGGTTATTTGTATAGCTGATTCTTTCGATGCGATGACTACTGATCGTCCTTACCGACGTGGTCTTACTTTGGAACAAGCAATTTATGAATTAAAGAAAAATGCAAGTAAACAATTTGATCCTGTTTTAGTGAAACTCTTTATCTCAATGATTGAAACAGGAAAATTAGACACTTTAAGTTTGGAAAACAGACCAGCATTATAATTTGTTGGTCTTTTTTATTTTTATATGTTTTTTTGTGACAAAAAGTAGTATAATGTATATTGATATTATAAATTAGGAGGAGATTTACAATGAAAAAAGGATTTATATTTTTACTTTTTTTAACGATGGTGTTCACACTTTCAGCATGTAATCCTGAACCTGTTATTGATGACCCGGTTGTTTTAACAGATGCTGAAAAAATATTAGAAGCACAAGAAGCATTAACTTTAGGAAATATAGATAGTTTAATAGAAAATATTACTTTACCAACAAGTGGATTACATGATGTTGTTATTACATGGGAATCAAATAATCCTGCTGCAATAAGCAATGATGGTGTTGTTGTTAGAGCTTTATTCGAAGATGGAGATAAATATATCCAATTAGTTGCTACATTAAGTTACGGAGGAATAACACTTCAAAAAGCTTTTAACGCAACTGTTATAAGTTTGGATGAAGTAATCATTCCAAATACTGATGAAGCAGATGTTGCTTATGACAAAGAAAACTTATTAGATGGTATAAATCTAAATGTCACTGAAGACTTAACATTACCAACTAGAGGAGAAAAAGGTAGTTACATTTCATGGGCATCTAGTGATGAAAGATTAATAAGTACTAGAGGTCATATTAATAGACCTGGATTTATTGAAGGTGATGAGACAGTTACACTAACTGCATCTTTAAGAAATGGTGAATTTGATGAAACAAAAGATTTTGTATTTAATCTTGTTAAAGAGGACGATAATCTAGTAACTTCAACTGTTTCTTTCCCGTTTGAAAGTTTAGCTGATGAATATATCGTTGCTAGTGGGAATGCAAATATCTATTATATGAATAATGGAAATTTACCATATATTGATGTTCAAGATTTCATTACTTTATTAACTGGAGCAATTGTAAGTGATGAGTTGAGTGTTGTTGGAGTTGGCGATCAATTAACAGTTTCTTATATAATTGATGGTGGAGAAGATGAAGATGATTATTATATGGAAATGCTTTATGATTTTACTCAAAATACATTAAGTATTAACGATTTTTCATTCTTTGACGGAATATCTGAAGAAACACAAACTGATTTTGGGACTGGACTAGAAACAGTAAATTATGTATCTACTGATCCAAATGTAGTAACTATTGATTTTGATGATTATGATTTTGATTTAGTAGTTCATAATGATAAATATTTAATTCCTTTCCATTTTGCTAATTTATTTTATTCAGGTGGAATGTATGATGTTTATTATAATGGTGATAAATTATGGGGTGTAGATACTTATCAATTGATGGACGATGATACAGTTGGAACTACTGTAATGAATAGTTCTCTTAATACCGAAGATATGCCAAATGATTTGAAAGAAGCGAGTTATGATTTTGTTATCTTTATATTTGATTATTTTTATGGATTAAGAGAAGAACAAGAAGTAGAAAGTTATTATGATGAATTTAGTATATATTATAGTAATTTTGTAAATTCTGATGATAGAGCATTATATAAAGCAATATTTAGAGCTGCTTATAGCCGTGACGATTTACATACATCACATATGTTCTCAGGTTACTATGAAAGCAATTATGAATTAAATTTGATGCTTAGTGACTTAGGCCCTAACTCTCAAGAATATTATGAAACATATTGGGATTTAGAGGATGCATGTGATTCTAAATCAGCCTATCGAGTTATTGATGGTGGTAAAATCGGAATTATTTTTATTGATGGATTTGAAGCTGAAACACCAGATGAATTTGAAGCTAGTTTGAATGCATTACTTGCGCTTGGTACAGTTGAAAGCATTGTTATTGATTTAACTTGTAATGGCGGAGGAATACTAGGAAGTACTTTCCAAATATTAGGATTCTTAACTGATGAACCAATTGGAATTCATAGTAAAGATGTAACTAGTGGAGCTACTGAATCATGGTTTATGAGTACTGAAAATACTGCTGCTGATGTTGATTGGTACATTCTAACATCTGGAGTTACATTTAGTGCTGCTAACTTAATGACAAGTGTTGCTAAAGATATGGGTATTGCTACTATTGTTGGTCAAAACTCAAGTGGTGGTGCTTGCTCAATTGCTGCTATATTAACACCTGATGGATCAGGATTGTTAATAAGTAGTACTGGAATGTTAACTGATTCAAGATATGATAGTATTGAATCAGGTATTGAAGTTGATTATTATATGGAAAATGTTAATAGTAATACTGAGTTGATTGCAATTATTAACGGAAATTAATTATATTATTTTAAAAAACACTACCACGACAGGTAGTGTTTTTTTGTATATTTACAAGAAAATCGATTATGCTATAATTATTCTATAAAGGAGGAGGTGTGATTATGAGAACTGACGACAAAAAACGGTATTTAATATTAAAAGATCCTAATATTTTAAAAGGCTTAATTATTTTATCTATTCCTCTTATGATAAACAATTTAATTAAGACGATTCATGATGTTGTTGATATGTTTTTTGTATCTAGAATACCTGGATACAGTGCTGAGTCAGTTAGCTCAATAAGTATCACATTTCCAATTGTCTTTACTTTTATCTCACTTGGAATGGGACTTAGTGTTGCTGGGACTGCTCTAATTTCACAATATGTTGGGTCTGCGCAATATGAAGTTGCTAGAAAATATGCCTCTAATTTAGTAATAATTTCTTTAATTGTTGGGTTATTACTAAATATCATATCTTTTTTTGGTGCACCATATATCATGAAAGCCATGGGAACCTCTGGATATTTATTTGAAAATAGTGTTAGATATTTGCAAATAAGGTCATTTGAATTGCCAATAGTTTTCTTGTTTTTTGCTTTTACAGCTATTAGGCAATCAAGTGGTGATACGATAACTCCAGTATTGTTTGGAGTTGTTACAATTGTAATTAATATAATTTTATCACCAGTTTTAATTCAAGTTTATGATATGGGAGTTAGTGGTGCCGCTTATGCTACACTTATTGCGAATATTGCTATTTTGCCTTTTGTTATAATTGCATTATCTAAATCAAAATCAGGAATTACAATTAGTAGAGAGTATTTATTATTAAAAAAGAAAATTGCAAAAGATATAATCAAATTAGGAGTTCCTGCATCAACTGGTCAAGCAATTACTGCAATTGGATTTGGACTAATGACAACAATAATCATTTCTTATGGTGTTGATACAGTAGCAGCATTTAGTGTTGGAAATAGATTAGCTAGTTTAATTCTTCATCCAGTTATGGCAATGGGAGCAGTAGTAGCTGCCTATATTGGCCAAAACATTGGAAATTTAAATGAGCAAAGAGCGAAAGATACTTTTAAAAGGGCATTAGTATTTTCTTTTATATTAATGATTGTTGGAAGTGCAATTGTAATGCCTTTTAGAGAGACCCTTGCAGGATTCTTTATTAAGGATAACAATTTTGCATTAAGCTTAACGGTAGAATATATGTTCTATTTATTGATTGGATTACCACTGATGGCAATTTTTCAAACATTTATTGGAACGTATAATGGTACAGGAAATACAAAATATACATTTATAATCGGTGTAACAAGGTTGTGGGTTTTAAGAATTCCCCTAATCTATATTTTTAAAGCATTTACTGATTTAGAAAGTAGTGGAATTTGGTATGCGATGTTAACGAGCAATTTAATTATCGTTTTTGTTGGCTATACATTATTTAAAAAGGTCGATTTTAAGCCAAAAATTAACATATAAATTGAAACAGCTCTAAAAGGCTGTTTTCTTTCTATATTAATATTATTATATATCTCTTTAAAGTGATAAAGTATTTGAATTAGACATTTTTTTATTGATAAATAGTGAAAGGGTTTTTATATTTATTTTATAAAAATAATAATAAATCAACAATTGTAAAATAGGGCTTTAATAGAGGGAAAAAAATACTTTGAAAATCAAAGAGACCCGATATTTTGTTAAAAAAAGCAAACTTCTAAACGCTTTCAGCTCATAAAATGTTGACTTTAAGCCAAAAATGTCATAAAATATATATAAAAAAGGAGGAGTTTTATGAAAAAGATTTTATCATTATTTTTAATATTCGTTTTTGTATTAGGTTTATCAGCTTGTAAACCGGATCCTGAACCAGAACCAGATGCTGGTAATCCGGACTTAGATGCTGTTACATCTGCTATTGAAGACGTAACACTAGGTGACTTAAGCGAAGTCTTAGCAGATTTCACTTTACCTTCTTCACATGAAGACGGGGCAACTTACACTTGGTTTAGTAGTGATGGTAATACGATCGCTATTAGCGGTACTTCAGCTGTGGTTACAAGACCTGGCGAAGGTGAAGACAATGTTACTGTTACTTTAACAGTTACTGCTGCTAAAGGAATAGAAAATGAAACAAAAACTTTTACTGCTACTGTAATCGCAGTTCCTGGTGGAGTTGCTGAAAAATTAGCAGAAGCTAAAAAATCTTTAAGATTTGTTGATGTATTAGATTTAGGAAATGTAGTAGAAACTAGCTTCTTATTACCTCTTACATCTCCATTATACGAAGAAATCTTAATAGATTGGACTGTTGTGGCTTATGATGACATGTCAGATGAGTTCCCAACAGAACCAACAAAACCTACTGGATACATTTCAGTTGGTGATACTGGACGCGCTGCATATGCAGAAGCTACTTCTACATATGATGGTTGTATGATTATTACAACTGACGATTTAACTGGTGCTGCTGAAACTGGTACTCGTGGAGATATGCATGAAGATGATTTCACACATCCAGTTACTGGAGTTACTGTATTCCCTGACGGCGTAGCAGAAGATGCATGCGGTTGGTGGGCATACGATGATAACGGTGCAGGCGGACTTGATTTCTTAATGGCTAACGGTGTTTGGGATATGTATCCTTCATACGTTGGTGATACTATTCCTGGAGACAAGGATGGTTACGATCAAACTGCTGTTGATGCAATGGAAGCATACGATCAATATGAAATTGATAATGTTTACTTTGCTGGATACGATGCAACTGTAGTTACTACAAGTGTTACTGCAAACGGATTACTTGTTACAATTGTACGTCCAGCTGACTCTAACGTTAATGTTAGAATGACTGCTGAACTTAGTTGGAATGATGAAGATGTTGTAGTAGAACCTGCAGAAAAAATATTTGAATTAGTAGTTGTTCAAGCACCTCAAGATGACGCTACTAAAGTTGCTGAAGCACAAGCAGCGTTAGAAGTATTTGGAATCGACTTTGTTGATGGAAGTTTCGACTTACCATTAGCTGGTTTATATGATTCAGTAATTTCTTGGGAATCATCAAATACTGGTATTATTATTGTTGACGCAATGGGTCACGCTACTGTTGCTGCACCTTTAAGAAATACAGCTGTTACTTTAACTGCAACTATCGTTGTAGGAACTGAAGAATTAACAAAATCATTTGTTGCTGTTGTAGTTGGTACTGAAGCTACTTATACTTATCGTACTACAATTAGTGATACAACTAATATCAACCCACATAATACTACTTTAGCTAACGCATCTACTTTATTCGGTTGGATAACTGGTGGATTATACAATGGAGACTTCGATTGGGAAACTTCTATTGCTGATGGCGTAGCTACTGGTGTTGGTGACTTTACTAACTCAGCAAGCTTATCTTATGACAGATTCCCTTATATGGCATCTGGAATGCCTGTAGATATTTCTGTAGCATTAGGTGAAGAACCAATGACTGTATGGGAAATTCCAATTAGAGATGACGTTTATTGGGAAGATGGTACTTTAATCGATGCTTATACTTATGAATATTCATTTAGAATGTTATTAGATCCACGTCTAGTTAATGAACGTGCTAGTAACTTATATACTGATATTCCTATCTCAGGAGCAGAAGATTATGCTAAACAAAGTACACCTGCTAACCCACTTGATGCTTATACAATCGCTTGGGATACTGTAGGTATTGAAGCAACTAGTCAATTTGTTATTACACTTACTTTAAAATCTCCAATGACTGATTGGGATCTTAGAGGAAACTTACAAGGTGGAGCAAATGGTCCTGTTCACCAAACTTTATATGAAGCTGGTATGAATGAAACTAGAACTGTAACTAATTACGGTACTACTATTGATACTATTATGTCTTATGGACCTTATAACCTTACAACTTGGGAACCTGGAGTTGTATACATTTATGAAAGAAATGATGATCATTTCGATGCTGAATCATTTAGAATGACTCATGTTAGATATAATACAATAACTGATCAATCAGTTATCGTTAATGAATTTAAAGCTGGACGTTTAGATGTTGCTGGTGTTGGTGGAGTTTACTACCCAGAATTCAAAAACAATCCTAATGTTCAACTATCACCTGCTACAACTACTTTCCGTTGGGCAACTAACATTGGTGATAGAACTGATGGTAATACGAACCCAATGATGAAATATGCTGACTTTAGAAAAGCGATTTATCATGCTATTGATAGACAAGAAATGGTTGCTACTGTAAATGCACCTGCATTTGCTAACCAAGCATTCCTATCTCCTGAATATATCATTAGTGATACAAGTTCAATGTCTTACCGTGGTTCTTCACAAGGTATTGCTGTATTAGCTGACCTTTATCCAGATACTGCAGGATATAATCCTGTTGCTGCATTAGCATTATTTAATTCTGCTTATGCACAAGCTGTTACTGCTGGGGACATTGCTGATGGAGACCTTGTATGGTTAGAATTAACAATGTTTGATGCAGAAACTAACTGGACAACTAATAACTGGGTATCTAACGTAGTTACAAATGCATTTGATGCTCAACTTGGTGGAGCTAACGAAGATATCTTTCAATTTAGAATTAACGCTCTTGGTGGAGACGCACTAGACGTTGCTGTTGACAATCATGATTTCGATATCGTATTCTATGGTTGGCAAGGTATGAAATTTGATCCTATCGGTTTAATTGGTTATGTTTATAACTCATATTATTCTTATATGCAAGAATGGGGTTGGGATTCTGAAAACTTTGAAATCGATGTTGCAATTCCGAATTATGTAGATCAAATGGGTACTTTAGTGGATCCTGCTGACGTTACAGAACCTACTGAACCTACTGAAGTTACAGAACCTACTGGATATATTGCTGTTGGCGCTGATGGACGTGCTGCTTGGTACGATGCATTAGATTCTGCTGGACAAACTGCCGCAGATGCGTATGATGCTTATTTAGTTGATTATGCAGCTTACGATGTTCTTCTAGATACATACGATGAATGGGTATACGATGAATGGTTATACGATAAATTAATGACTATCGGAACTGACGACGTATTAATGCTTACATTCAACGAATGGATGGCTGAACATAATTCAGGTGGATTCTTATACTCACCTTACGATGGTAAAGATGAAGACTTACTAAACATTTGTGCTGGTATTGAAGCTAGACTTCTTGACGAAGTATTAGCAATTCCATTATTCTCACGTGTTGGTACAGTTGTTTATAGTGACCGTGTTGTTGTAGAAGTTCAAGAGTATCACGCTTGGATGGGATGGGGAGGAATGAAATACATGTATCTAAATTCTCCTGATCCAATTAACTAATTCGGTAACAAAATTAAAAAGTAAAAAGTATTAATGTATATATAAGCAACCCTAGTGTTTACATTAGGGTTGCTATATATTACTAGAATGGAGTTAAAAGTATGGTAAGGTACATTTTACAAAGAATAGGGTTAATGATTATAACAGCTTTTATAATAACAATTATAGTATTTGTTATGATTCATATGATGCCTAATTTTAACAAGCCACAACTTGGGATAGATCCTGAACAATGGGAGATAATTCAAGATCGTGAAGGTTACAACAAACCAATTCCAGAGCAATTTCAAATTTGGATTAAAAATATTGCTCTTAGAGGTGAATTTGGTTGGTCTGTAACAAAAAATTCAGACGTAATTGCTGTTTTAAAAGATAGAATACCTGTTTCTGTAAAAGTAAATATATACCCATTCTTTATATCAATCCCAATAGGATTTTCACTAGGGATATGGGCCGCATTACGAAAAAATAAACCTGATGATCATCTGATTTCTATCGGGGTTATATTCTTTATTTCAGTACCAAGTTTTGTTGTGGCTACTTTGATGCAATATTATTTGGGATATGTGTGGGATTTATTTCCTCCACTTTATGCAGCTCGAATAGATGTTGTTGATAATCCAGAACTTGCGTACACTTCAATAGTGTTACCAGTTTTAGCTATGACAACAGGATCAGTTGCGGTATTAACTCGGTATACACGTGCGGAACTAACAGAAGTGTTAACGAGTGAATTTATGCTGTTATGCCGTACAAAAGGATTAACTAGAAGACAATCAACAGTTAGACATGCGATGAGAAATTCTATGGTGCCTCTTGCACCAATCATTATTGGTGGGCTAGTAAGTGTACTTGCAGGTTCGTTAATAATTGAAAGAATCTTTAGAATACCCGGAATTGGTGGGGTATATCTTGAAGCCTTTACTGGTCGAGATTATCCACTTGTTATGATGTTATTATTGTTTTACATGGTAATTGGTTTAGTTACTACTTTAGTTGTAGATATTTCATATAGTATAGTCGATCCACGTATCAGACTTGGTGGAGGTAAAAAATAATGGATGAATTTAAAAATTTAGATAAATCAAAGTTTACCTTAGTACAAAGCGATAAAATAATCTATGATCAAGCTATGACAGACAAACCAATTGGATATTTTAAAGATGCCTGGATTCGTTTTAAAAGAAATCGTGTATCAGTTGTTGCATTTATTATATTAACTTCATTAATAATTTTATCGATTATTGGACCATATTTTAATAAATGGACATATGATGATAAAAATATTCGTTTAAAAGAGATTCCACCTCGTATAGAAGTACTTGAGGATTGGGGAATCTTTGATGGTACAAAAGTACTAGAAAATAGAAGATTAAGTGATTTTTATGATCCTAATCTTCCTGAAGGTACTGTTGTTGAAATTCTTAATAATTGGACTGAATCAAAATGTGAGGGTAATATCGTTGTTGATGAAACTGGCGAAACACCCGATAAGTGTTATGCAGCCGGGGTAGAAATACCTTTCACTGAGACTACTTATGCTGACATTTTAGTCGATTATTATTTATATGTTAATTACGTAAATACTTATGGAGATGATAAGTTTTTATCACTAACACAAGAAGAATTTGATGCTGTTAATCCAGATGTAATTGTTGGATCTCCAGTTGCATTTACAAGTGATGTTTGTCTTGGTACAATTGTCGATGTGGAAGTAGCTGGTGTTATAGAAGAACAGTGTCATGATAATGAAACTGGAGCAAATATTGGATACACAGAAGTTAGTATGTGGAAAGTTAGAGTGCTCTATTGGCAGTATTTAGGCTATGAAGAAGGAGGATATCCATATTTCTGGTTTGGTACTGACAGTCAAGGCCGTGATTTATTTACATTAATCTGGCTTGGTGCAAGAATATCATTTGTTGTAGCATTTAGTGTAGCATTCATTAATATTATTATTGGTGTTATTCTTGGTGCAATAAGTGGATATTATGGTGCACTTACTGACCTTATATTACAAAGAGTATTTGAAATTATTTCAGGAATACCATTCTTAGCCGTACTTACCTTATTAACTCTGCGATTTGGAACTTCGTTCTGGATTGTTGTTATAGCCTTTACTTTGACCGGATGGATCGGAATTTCTCGAACTGTTCGGGCTCAATTCTTTAGATATAAGAGTCGTGAATACGTTCTTGCAGCCCGCACTTTAGGTGCAAAAGATGCAAGATTGATGGCTCGTCATATTTTCCCTAATGCCATTGGGACAATCGTTACAAGTGTTGTATTGATTATTCCTGGTGTAATATTTACAGAAGCTACATTTAGTTTCTTAGGAATTATTGATTATGGAGCAACAATAAGTATTGGTAAAATTTTAAGTAACGGACAACAAGTAATGCAACATAGTCCACATGTTTTACTGTTCCCAGCAGTATTTATCTCATTATTAATGTTATCATTCAATATGTTTGGTAATGGACTAAGAGATGCATTTAATCCATCATTAAGAGGTGTTGAATAATGGATAGAGAAAAAATATTAGAAGTAAAAGAATTAAGCGTTAGTTTTAAAACGTTACATGGGACAGTTAAAGCAGTAAGAAAAGTTACATTTGACTTATATAAAGGAGAGACTTTAGCTATTGTTGGTGAGAGTGGATCTGGAAAATCTGTTACAAGTAGAGCAATCATTGGAATATTAGCTGGTAACTCAATTCACGAGGGTGGGTCTATTATCTTTGAAGGTAATGACTTAATGTTAATTCCTGAAGATGAGTTCCATAAATTAAGAGGATCAAGAATTGCAATGATCTTCCAAGATCCAATGTCAAGTTTAAACCCAATTATGAAAGTTGGGAAACAAATTGTAGAAGCACTGGTATTAAAACTAGGACTTTCTAAACAAGCTGCTAAAGATAGAGCTTTAGAGTTAATGAATGAAGTAGGAATAGACCGTGCGGAACAACGTTATTTTGCTTATCCTTTCCAATTCTCAGGTGGGATGAGACAAAGAATAGTAATTGCAATAGCACTTGCAAATGATGCAGATATTCTAATTTGTGATGAACCTACTACGGCACTTGATGTTACAATTCAGGCACAAATTTTAGAATTAATTAATAAAATCAAAAAAGAACGTAATTTATCAGTTATCTTTATTACACATGATTTAGGAGTAGTAGCTAATATGAGTGATAGAGTTGCTGTTATGTACGCTGGTAAAATTGTTGAATATGGTACTGCAGATGAAATATTCTATGAACCAAGACATCCTTATACTTGGGCATTATTATCATCAATGCCTGATTTAGAGTCAAAGGAAATGTTATTCTCAATCCCAGGAACTCCACCTGATATGCATCACCCACCAGTTGGAGATGCATTTGCTGCACGTAATAAATACGCGTTAGCAATTGATTTTGAAGAACAACCACCAATGTTTAAGATTTCCGATACTCATTACGCATCTTCATGGCTCTTACATGAGTATGCTCCCAAAGTAAAAATGCCAGATATTCTAAGTAGAAGAATTGCTAGAATGCAGAAGAAGGTTAAAGATGCAAAAAAATAGTAACTATTTAGTTGAAGTAAGAAATTTAAAACAACATTTCATAAATGGCGTTGGGAGTCATAAAATAAAAGTAAAAGCAGTAGATGGTATTAGTTTTGGAATTAAAAAAGGTGAAACATTTGGTCTTGTTGGTGAAACTGGTTGTGGGAAAACTACAACTGGCCGTTCAATTATTAAATTGTATAAACCAACAGATGGTGAAATATTATTCAATGGTGAAGTAATTTCAAGAGGAGCTGAAACTTATATAAAAAATATTCGTCAATATAAGATAGATATGAGCGAAGAAATTGCTACATTAAAAACAAAAGAAGCTTCAACAGAAGCTATTAAAGAAGTAAAAGAGAAATATCGCGATTTAATTGTAAATGAAAAAATCAAGATTAAAGACGTAAAACGTCTATATCGTGAAGAAACTGAAACAATGCGCAAAATTCAAATGATTTTCCAAGATCCAATCAGTTCATTAAACCCACGTATGACAGTTAAAGAAATTATTGCTGAAGGCTTAAGAATTGCTGGTGAAAAAGATAACGATCTTATCGATAAAAAGGTAGCAGATATCTTGAAAATAGTTGGATTATTACCAGAACATGCATTTAGATATCCTCATGAATTTTCAGGGGGACAACGTCAACGTATTGGTATAGCTCGCGCATTAATAGTAGAACCAGAATTATTAATTGCAGATGAACCAATTAGTGCATTAGATGTTTCAATTCAAGCTCAAGTAATTAACTTATTAAATAATTTACAAAAAGAGTTTGGATTAACAGTATTATTTATTGCACATGATTTATCTGTTGTAAAATACTTCAGTGACCGTATTGGAGTTATGTATTATGGAAACATGGTAGAACTTACAACTTCAAAGGAATTATTTAGAAATCCTTTACATCCTTATACAAGAAGTTTATTATCTGCTGTGCCACTTCCAGATCCACATTACGAAAAAACGAGAAAGAGATTTGCTTATGTTCCACATGAGTATCATAACTATACTGAAGATAATCAACCATCATTTGTTGAAGTTAAGCCAGGACATTATATCTTAGCTTCAAAAGAAGAATTGGTAGAATATAAAAAACAACTCAAATAAAAAAAGTTGGTAAGAAATTAAATTTCTTACCAACTTTTTAATTATTTTTCACTGGTAGTAAATATACAAGAGAACCATTGAAACACTAAAATATATTATACCAACAAAGCCCATATAGAGATAAATATATTTTGCTACTTTCTCTCTTGAAGAGGTATATTCGAAATATGTTTTAGCTATTTTATCTTGTTTTCCGAAAACAACAAGCCATAACTTTTTAGTACCATAAACTGCGATATCAAAGATACCAAAATTAGAGGCATAGATTAACCAAGCAAATCCAAATAAAATGATTCCAGTTGCAAAAGTGGAATCAACAAACCCCATTAAATCATAGGCATTTCCCCAAAATAGGAAAAATGCAAGCATAAAGATACTAATAATAAACATAATAACTAAAAATTTTGATTTTTTATTCATAAATATCACCTATTGAATTATAACATATAAATCAATAATTTAGCAATTTATACTTTAATTCATTATTTAAAGATTAATAAAGAAAATCAAAAGTTTTATAAGTAATATTGTTTTGAGGTGATCATATGAAAAAGAAGACCATTGTTGTGATGATGATTATATTTATATTATCGTTAAGAGAGGTAAATGCTACTGAGTTTTCAGCTTATTTGCCTGGTGGTAAAAATTATTTAGATGTTGCGAATATGATTTTTGATGGTAACACTATTATGTCTGATGACAGTATACTAGTAAAACCCAGTACAGAATACACACTAAGCTTTCCAGGATTTGATTTAATAGGTGAAAATATCTATCTTGAAATATCTGGCCTAAGTACATATTTAATAGGAGATACTACTAATATTGACACTTGTATAACAGAACCGCAACAAGTAATATGTCATTTTACTACTAATAGTACAGAAGATTTATTATATATTGAAATTAATTCACCAGATCTTGAATCATTTTATAATTATTATGGATTTGTTGGTTTTCAATTAGAAGAGGGTCCAATAAACACAAATTATGAAGAGTATATTGCTCCTTATATTGATACCACAACTCCTGAATTTTCAGGAGTTGGAGCGTTTATTACAAGTTATCAAAACTATGAGTCAATATCTTCAATTATCAATAACCATATTGTAGCATATGACGATATTGATGGAGATCTTACTGATAATATTATAGTTATTTCAGACGAGTATACTACAAATGAACAAATAATAGGTGAATATAATGTAGTGCTAAGCGTAAGTGATACAGCTGGAAATGAGGCTTTGTTCACTTTAACAATTATGGTGAAAGATGAAATAGTGCCAGTTATTTCTGGACCTGATAATATCGAAGTATCAGTTGGGAATCAAACAACAATTATTTCAATCATAGAAGATATATTTATTATATATGATGATTATGATGTTTCTCCAATTACTAATATATTAATTGATAATTACACAAATAATAGTAATCAATTAGGTGAATATCTAGTTAGTTTTGAAGTTATTGATAGTTCACAAAACATTAGTAATAAAACATTTATTATTAATATTATCGATGATGTAGATCCAATTATGATTAGTAATAATATTTATAATTCGAATTTATCAAATCCTTTAATTTTAAGTGATATCTTGGATGCTTTAGAGTTTACCGATAATTATGATGATTTATATGGAATAACACCATCTATTTTAGCAGATAACTTTAGCGCTAATTCCTTAATTCCTGGATCATATCAAGTAAGTGTTGAAGTGTCAGATAATTCAGGTAATATTTTAAACGAAATACTTACAATAAACGTAATTGACGATATCTACCCAAGCATTAGTGGACCTATTAACTATAGTAGTTCTTATGATAATGAATTAGTACTATCTGATTTTATTGATATGCTCAGTGTCGATGATAATATAGATACTTTAGAAAATTTTGATATCTATGTAATTAGTGATACATTTTCAAATAGAATTACCGAAGTAGGAAATTTTGTTATTATTTTTGGAATTATGGATACAAATAATAATGAAACTATTCATCAAATGAATATTAATATATTTGATGGGGTTGCACCAATAATCTATGTTGATAACTACGTAATAACAGTAAGTCTAAATACAACTTTTAATGAGAACGATGCATTGAAATTATTGTTAAACTCACAAGAATTACAGAATGGAAATTACACAATAGCAACACTTTTTGATGAATACACAGGAAACGAAAGTAATCCAGGTTCTTATATTTATCGATTAGCTTTCACTGACGATAGTGGAAACACCTTTGAGAAAGAGTTTTTAGTTAGAGTTTCTGATTCAGATTCAATCAGTTTTGAAAAAGATTTGTTACCAAGAAATATTGCGATTTACTCATCAATCATTGGATATTTTATATTTATTATTATAAAAAAGAAAAGATTCTGATTTTTGTATTATTCACTAGTTAATATATATTGCGTATTAAGTGATTTTACCTTAAAATTATAATATGATAATAAAAGATAATTTTAAGATGAGGTGATGAAAATGAATTACATAAAATTAAAGGAAGATATTTATTGGATTGGGTCTGTAGATCACTCTTTAAGAGAGTTTGATGTAGTGTTAAATGCAGCTTTTGGAACTACTTATAATTCATATCTAGTTGTTGGTAGTGAAAAAACAGCAATTATCGATACTGTTAAACTTGAAAAGATAGAAGATTACCTTGAAAAGCTTAATGAACTTGTTGATATAAAAGATGTTGATTATTTAATTGTAAACCATGCTGAACCAGATCATTCAGGAAGTATTTCAAGATTACTAGAATTAAATCCCAAATTAATAATTGTTGGCTCAAATAGAGCAATCCATAATGTAAAAGATATTACAAATATGGAATTTGAAAGCATTAGTGCAAAAGAAGGTAGTACTTTGAGTTTAGGAAATAAGACATTTACATTTTTTAATGCTATTATGCTACATTGGCCTGATACAATATACAGTTATTTAAAAGAGGATAAGGTATTATTTACATGTGATTCTTTTGGATCGCATTACGCTCTTGATATTCCCCTTCAAAGCAAAATTAAAAATCAAGAAGAATATATGGAATCATTTCATTATTATTTTGAAAAAATATTTTCACCATTTAAATCTTTCTTTTTGAAAGCAATAGCTAAAATTGAACATTTAGATATTGACATAGTTTGTGTTGGGCATGGCCCAATATTGGATCAAGATCCTTGGAAAATTATAAACTATACTAAAGAGTTAGCTTCAATTACTCATAAGAATAAGAAACCTTTAATTGTAATTCCTTACGTGACTAGTTATGGATATACTGAATTATTAGCTAAGAAAATTGAAGAAGAATTATTAAAAGAGGATTTTGATGTTGAAATCTACAATATGACATTTAAAAAAACAGATGACGTGATGAAGAGACTGGCTATAGCTGATGGTATTTTAATTGGAAGTCCAACAATACTCGGAGACGCTTTATTACCTATATGGAAATTACTAATTCGACTTAACCCGTTTGAACACGGGATTAAGAAGGGTAGTGTTTTTGGAAGTTATGGATGGAGCGGAGAAGGTATTACTCATGTTGACACAAGACTTAAGCAATTAAAAATGAAAACTATCCCACCATTTAAATTGAAGTTTAAAGCAAGTGAAGAAGAGTTAGAAGAACTAACCAATTATGTTCAAGATTTTGTAAAATTAATGATTAAATAAAGGTTGAAGATTTTCAACCTTTTTTCTTGACTAAAATTTCTATAAATTATATAATAGTTAGGTGATACCTAACTATTATTATGAGGTGATTAATATGGAAAAAGAAAAAATAAGATTAGCGCTAAATCAATTCTTAAAAATGTATTTTCTTTCTTGTAGAGAAGTATATGAAGAAATTGGTTTTGGGAGAATAACAAACAAGCAATTTACTTACTTAAAGGATATTCATTCAAAAGGAGAAGTAACACTTACACAGTTAGCAACTTCTTTTAATGTATCAAAACCAACACTGAATGAGTTAATACATAAATTTTTAGATGCAGGTATTGTTAAGAAAAGAAAAAGTATAACTGATAAGAGAGTCAGTTATATTTCTTTAACTGATATTGGTATAACATTAGCAACTACGAATATACTTGAGAGTCAAAGAGCAGTAGACAAAATGCTTGAAAGTCTTAATGAGACTGAAATTGAAGCATTAGTAGAACTATTTATTAAGTTTGGAGATGATGAATAATGATATTTGGTAAAACAGTAAATAAATATTACTTAAGATATACTCATCTTTTTATTTTAGGTTTTATTGCTTTGGTTATAGTAGATTATATACAACTTGAAATTCCCGCTTTAACAGGGCAATTAATCGATCAACTTGTAGAAGGTAATATTGATCGATTTGGGATAATTGATATTGTAAGTATTATAGGATTATACGCTTTAATTATTATAGTGGGTAGATTTTTATGGAGGCTTTTCATCTTTGGAGCTTCAAGAAGAGTTGATTATGGACTGAGAAACGAGATGTTCGCCCATTCAGAACAATTATCTAATAGATTTTATTCAGAGAATAAAGTTGGAGGGTTAATGGCCTATTTTACTAATGATTTAGAGGCGGTAAGAAGAGCAGTGGGGCCAGGAATGATAATGTTTGTTGATGCAGTATTCCTTGGTGGACTTGCGTTTTATCGTATGTTTTCTCTTGATTTTGCTTTAACAATGTATTCTGGGATACCTTTAATATTTATTGCAATACTTGGAGCATATATTGGAAATAAGATGCGTAGAAAGTTTAAAGAAGCCCAAAAAGCATTTGAAAATATGAGTGATTTTACGAATGAGAACTTATCAGGGATAAGTGTTGTTAAGGCATTTGTTAAAGAAAAATCAGAAATAAAAGAATTTTTAAAGACCAATCAAATCGCAAAAGATAAAAATATAGAATATGTTAGAATGCAAACATTATTACAAGTTATAATTAGATTGATTGTAAGTATAATATTTGTTGTTATTTTAGGATACGGAGGATATTTAGTTAAATCAACTGCTAACTCTGCTGATCCATTTTCTATTGGTAATTTAACGACGTTCTTAATGCTTTTTGGAGCGCTTATCTGGCCAATGATGGCATTGGCTATGATTATTAATATTAGGAGTCGAGGGAAAGCTTCATTAGAAAGAATTGAACATATATTAAATGAAGTGATAGATGTTTTTGATGAAAATGTAGTAGATGTGGAAGAAATTAAAGGTGAAATTGAATTTAGAAATTTATCTTTTAAATATCCAGATGGAAGTGAAGATGCACTGCATAACATTAGTTTTAACATAGGTATTGGTGAAACCGTTGGTGTTTTAGGAAGAACCGGTAGTGGTAAAACTAGTATTGTTGACTTGTTGCTGAGGATTTATAATGTTGAAGAAAATAGTATCTTTATTGATGGTATTGACATTATGCGTTTACCTTTAAGAAAAGTTAGAGCAAGTATTGGTTATGTACCGCAAGATGGATTCCTATTTTCAGATTCAATATCAAATAATATATCATTAGGACTTCAAAAAAGAGTTGATGTTTATCAAGAAATCCAAGAAGCCGCAAGACTTAGTGATGTTCACGATAACATTGTTGATTTTTCAGAAGGATATGAAACAATCATTGGAGAAAGAGGCGTAACTTTGAGCGGTGGACAAAGACAAAGATTAAGTATAGCAAGAGCACTGATTAAAGATCCTTCAATTCTTGTAATGGACGATAGTATTTCAGCTGTAGATACTAAAACGGAAGAAACAATTTTAAGTAATTTAGAAAAGGTTAGAAAAGGAAAAACAACATTAATAATTGCTCATCGTATTAGCACAATCAAAGACGCAGATAAAATTATTATAGTTGATGAAGGAAAAGTCATTGATGTTGGAACTCATAATGAATTGATGGCTAGATGTAGCTTCTATAAAGACATGGTAGAGAGACAAAAACTCGAAGAAGAAATAGAGGTGGCATAATGAAAAACGAAAGTGAAGATAAAAGACAATACACAATGAAAGATAGCGAAATAACAAAAAGATTATTACTTTATGCAAAACCATATATTTCGTCTTTCGTTTTAGTGTTTGTGATTATGATAATTAGTGTTGTCTTAGGATTATTAGGTCCATATTTGATTGGGAGAAGTATGGATATTATTAATTCTACAGATATTAATTTAAATGATTTATACCTAGTATTAAGTGTTTTTGGGATATCAATTGTACTCGGTAGCGTAGCAAATTATTCTCAAACTATTAAGTTGCAAAAAATTGGTCAAAGCATTATTTTTAACATTAGAGAAGAAGTTTTTACCCATTTGGAGTATCATGATATTGATTATTTGCATAGTACTCCAACAGGTGCCTTAGTTACAAGAGTAACAAGCGACACCAATACTTTAAATGAAATGTATACTAGTGTTATTGTTAGTGTGTTTAAAAACGTACTAATGATTATCGGGATTGTCATAGCGATGTTGTTATTAAATAAAAAGTTAACTTTATATGTATTGACAGTCATTCCTTTTATAGTTCTGTTTTCATTTATCTTTAGAAGATTTTCAAGAAAAGCTTATCGGGAAGTAAGAGCAAATCTATCCAAAGTTAATGCTTTTTTAGCTGAACATTTATCAGGGATGAAAATCATTCAAATATTTAATCAAGAAAAGGCGAAATTTGCTGAATTTGATGAACGAAATACAAAATTAAAAAAATCATATTATAAACAAATACTTATTTATGGAATATATAGACCAACAATGTACTTACTGTATATGACTGCGACAATAATTGTTTATTATTATGGTGGAATAAGTGTAATCGAAGGTGTGGTATCACTAGGAGTTTTAATTAGCTTTCAACACTATATTGGTAGGTTTTTTGAACCAATACAACAACTTGCAGAACAATTTAACATTTTACAGTCTGCATTTGCATCAAGTGAAAGAATATTTAGCATTTTAGATAGCCAACCTACTATCAGTGATACTGAAAATGCAGTTGAACTAACTGATATGTCAGGTGAAATTGAATTTAGGAATGTTTGGTTTGCCTATATTGATGAAGAATGGATATTAAAAGATGTTTCTTTCAAAGTTAAAGCAAAAGAATCTGTTGCTTTCGTAGGTGCAACAGGAGCTGGAAAAACAACTATATTAGCTTTAATAACTAGAAACTATGATATTCAAAAAGGTCAAATATTAATTGATGGAATTGAGATTAAAAATATCAAAAAAAACCATTTAAGAACATATATTGGTCAAATGTTGCAAGATGTATTCATGTTTAGTGGAACAATTGAATCAAATATAAAATTACGAAATGATGAAATATCTGATCAGAAAATGATTCAAGCATGTAAATACGTTAATGCCAATCATTTTATTGAAAAACTGGATAATCAATACCAAGAAATAGTTAGAGAAAGAGGTAACAATTTCTCGACAGGTCAAAGACAATTATTATCATTTGCAAGAACAATAGTACATGATCCAAAAGTTATGATATTAGATGAAGCTACTAGTAATATTGATACTGAAACAGAACAATTAATTCAACAATCACTTCAAAAAATGATGGCTATCGGAACAATGTTAATAGTTGCTCATCGTTTATCAACTATTCAGCATGTAGATAAAATTATTGTTTTACATAAAGGTGAAATAATAGAACAAGGTACTCATCAGGAATTACTTAAAAATAAAAAACACTATCATAGTTTATATATACTTCAATATCAAAAGAAGGAATAAATATTATAAGGTTGAAAAGAGGTGAAGACATGAACACTTTTGCTTACAAAGATTTAAAGAAAAAAAATTATTTTGAAGGTTGGTATCAAAGAATAACAGATGAAAATAATAATATTAATTATGCTTTTATGTTTGCTATTACAAAGGATGAACATGATCCTCACGCTTTTATTCAAGTTTTCAATGGTGTGACCAATAAGAGTAAATATTATCGTTATGAAACTAGTGATTTTTATTATTTAAATGATGCTGTTTATATCAAGGATAATTTTTTATCACCTAAATCTATGTTTGTTAGAATAGATGACATAGAAATTAGTGTTTTGTTTAATGAATCACAAAAATTAAAAAAACATTACATGAGTAATAGTTCAATGTCTTTTCTATCTAGATTCCTATTAGAATGCTATCAAGAAGTAATTGTTATAGATGGTACGTTTTCGGGTGAAATATTAATAGATGGTGAGACCCAAAATATTAATGGGAAAGGATACCTTGAGAAAACATTTGGTAGTAAATTTCCAGAAAAATGGATTTGGATTCAAGGAAATCACTTTAATAAAGATGTTTCTTTAACATTTGCGCATGGTATTATTCCATTTTTAAAATGGAAAGTAAAGGGATTTTTCACAATTTTGATTTACAATGGCAAAGAATATCGGTTTACATCTTGTAATTTTTCAAGGATGAAAATAAAAAAACAATTACCTGAACAAATAGAGATTGTAATAAAAAAGAGAAGATTCAAGTTAATCATTAATGCAAAACTAATTAAACCTGTTAAATTAGTCGGACCAAGTAAAAATGGAGTTATGAATCTAGATGTTTTCGAAAGTATCAATAGTTTAGCTACTCTTACGTTTTATAAAGGTCGAAAAATAATCTTTGATACGATGGGAAGAAGTATCGGATTTGAGAATATGTATGATTGATGTAATAATAATTGGCTCAGGGCCTGCCGGACTAATGGCAGCAAATAGACTTGAAGATAAAAAAATAAACTATCTATTATTTGATAAGAATAATAATATAGGTAGAAAACTTCTAATAACAGGTGGAACTAGATGTAACGTTACTAACAATTATAATGTAAAAGAATTTATTGAACAGTTGAAAATCAAAAACAAAAGATTCTTATATAGTACTTTAAGCAATTTTGGAACAAAACATATAATCAATTTCTTTGAATCAAAAGGTGTAGAGTTGATGCTTGAAAAGGAATATCAGTATTTTCCTAAAAGCTCTAAAAGTAGTGATATAGTGGCAGCTTTATTACAAGATATTGACCAAAAAAAATTAATTATGAATACCGCAGTAATTGATATAATAAAAGAAAACGATTATTACATTGTTGAAACAAAAAATAAGGATTACTACGCTAAAAATGTAATTATTGCAACTGGCTCAAAGAGTTATCCTAAAACAGGTAGTACAGGAGATGGAGTTATATTTGGAAAACAACTAGGCCATCACTTTATGCCTTTTTATCCTGCAGAAACACACGTATATAGTGATTATGTGAAAAAAAATAAAGAATATTTACAGGGAATATCACTTCTAAATTGTAATGTAACAATCAAGGGAATGAAGAAAGTGTACAAAGGTGGACTTATTTTCACTCATTATGGATTAAGTGGTCCAGTTATTCAAAATATATCAGAGTTAATATATTTTGAAACGCTTAAAAATGAAACTGAAGTATTTATAAATTTAACTACAAACACAGATTACGAAATTAAAACTATATTTGAATTGAAGGCTAATCAAAAGGTTAGAGTAATCAGAGTAATTGAGAAATTAACTATTAAGAGACTCGCAAGATTTATAATGAAGGAGTTAAAATTTGCAGAAGAAAAAGTAGTAGCTAATTTGTCAAAAATTGAAATTAGCCAAATTACTGAAAAATTATTAAGATTTTCTGTGAAAATCGCTCGAGTTGAAAGTATTAGTAATGCTTATATAAATGGTGGTGGAATTTTGACGGAAGAAATTAATCCAAAAACAATGGAATCGAAAATTAGTAAAGGACTATTCTTTATTGGCGAAACATTGAACTTGCACGGACCAATAGGTGGATTTAATATTACAATAGCGTTTTCAACAGGATATTCTGCTGCCGACAGTTTGGGAAGTGATGATTAATGCCAGAACTTCCTGAAATATATAATCTAAGTGTCAAAAATAATGCATAAGGATTTATTCAAATTATTGGCGTGATATAATTATTATTATGAGGTGAAAAAATGAAAACAGTAAAATTAAATAATGGAAAAGAAATGCCGATTGTTGGTCTTGGAACATGGTTAAGTAAACCAGAAGAGGTTTATAACGCAGTCTTAACTGCTCTTAAAAATGGATATAGACATATTGATACTGCAATGATATATCATAATGAAGAAGCAATTGGGAAAGCAATAAAGGATTCTGGTATTTTAAGAAAAGAAATTTTTGTAACGACAAAACTTTGGAATTCTGATCAAGGATATGAAAGCACCTTAAAAGCTTTTAATGTATCACTTAATAAACTTGGGTTAGACTATGTTGATTTATATTTGATTCATTGGTTTAAAGGATATAAGAAGGCAGTGAATACATACAAGGCATTAGAAGAAATATATAGAAGTGGTAAGGCCAAAGCAATTGGTGTAAGCAATTATAATGTTCATCATCTAATGAATATTTTAAATAATTGTGAAATTCCCCCAATGGTAAATCAAGTAGAAACACATGTAACTCTTCAAAATCATTTTTTACATGAATACTGTAAAGATAATAATATTCAATTAGAAGCTTATGCTCCATTAATGAGTTATCGAATTAATGAATTACTTGAAAATGAAGTAATGATTAAAGTAGCTAAAAAACATAATAAAACAGTTCCTCAAATAGCAATAAGATGGCTTATTGAAAGAGAAATTGTTGTAATCCCAAAATCTATTAATCCTAATAGAATTATTTCTAATTATGATGTTTTTGATTTTGCACTAGATGATGAAGATATGAAAGATATTAGAACAGTTAATACCGGAAGAAAAATCTTCGTTGAATTTGATAATGTTGATTATTAATTGTTAATTTGATGATAGATTTTTAAAGCACTTTCTGAAGTGTTTTTTTTTGATAAAATGACTCTGTGGTGTGTTATAATAAATAGCAAGAGGGTGATATCATGTTAGATGTTTTCAGTTTTTATCATTTTTTATGGGTAATACTAATCCCAGTAGCAATTTATGGAGTATATAAAGGATTTTATAATAAATCTAAAAAGTTTAAGTATTGGTTTCTTTTTTCTCTTACATTGTTTGCATGGGTAGTGCATTTTTCAAGGTATTGGTTTGATCCGAATTTTAATACTTATAAACTTTTCTTTGTAGATCTCTGTGGGTTTTCTACAATGTTATACCCTTTCTTTTTTCTATCAAAAAAGAAGATGTTTAAGGATTATATGTACTACTCGGGAGCATTATTTGCCTTCTTTTCACTGTTATATCCAAATACAATTGAAGGGAACCCAATATTAGAGTATGATTCAATAAGATTCTTTTTAGCTCATGTTACTTTAATGATGGTGCCTATTTTACTAGCTTTTTGGAAAATACACATTCCAAATGTGAAAAATATCGGTTGGGTCTTTATATTTATCATGATAGGTGGATTATATAATATGGCTTTAACATCATTTTTTGTTGAAGTTGGGTTAAGACATTATTTAATTAATTATATGGGTATTTGGGGTCAGGAAGGAACTATATACAGTTATGCACTTTTAGTTGCTCCGTGGTTAACGTATGATAAATATGTGGCAGGAGAAATAGTGAAAACCGCGATTCCATTTTTTTATATTATTCCGGCAGCCTTATTAGTTTTGATGCCAACTTGGGTAATTATGTCAATCCCGTTTCTTAAATCATCTAAAACTACCAAATAAATACTTTTGTAATATAAAAGGCTATGATTTCATAGCCTTTTTAATAGTTAATTTCGTTCAAGTTTTCTCTTAAAATATTTGCGGAAACTTTTAGTTTTTCTTTTTCCTCGTCATTTAATTCAAGCCAAACGACATGGTGAACACCATCTCTATTTAAGACAGCAGGTAAGCCAATATAAACATTATTTTCACAATCATATATTCCGTTATTTAGTACTGATATTGGCATAATTCTATTCTCGTTGTTAAAAATTGCTGCTGTGATTCTTACGAGTGCCATTCCAATTCCGTAATAAGTAGCGTTCTTTCTTTTAATGATTTCATAAGCAGCGTTACGCACTTTTTTATATATATTATCTAAATCTTCAAAATTTATTTCACTCATACTTGTTAAGACGTCCTTTATTGGTTTTGCCCCAACATTGGAGTTGGACCAACAAACAAATTCACTATCACCGTGTTCACCTAATATATAGGCATGGATGTTACGGGGATCAATTTTTATGTAACTTGATATTTCATATCTTAATCTAGCAGTATCAAGAGCAGTACCGCTTCCAATAACTTTTGAAGAATCTAACCCTGATTCTTTCCAAGCAACATAAGCAAGTAAATCTACTGGGTTAGAGGCAACCATTAGAATGCCATCAAATCCAGAAGCCATAATACTATTAACGACTGACTTTATTATTTTTGCGTTTCTATTTAGTAAATGAATTCTTGATTCACCCTCTTTTTGGTTAACACCTGCTGTAATAACAACAAGACTAGCGTCTTTACAATCACTATAGTCTCCAGCGGAGATATTCATTTTTCTAGGACCAAAAGCGAGACCGTGATTTAAATCCATTGCTTCACCTTCGGCTTTTTCTTTATTTATATCAATAAGAACTAATTCTTCAACAGTACCCTGATTAACAAGGGCGTAAGCATAGCTCATACCAACGAATCCTGTTCCAATTATTACTACTCTATTATTTTTCAAATCTATCACCTCAATTCTATTTTAACAAACGATCTTTCATAATCATAAAGATATACTCAAAACTAAAACGTTTACTAAATATAATTTTCACAGATTTTTCATATGCTTTTCATAAAATATTCATAATAACTTGATATAATAAGTTATAATTCATTTACTATCTTCTTAAAATATATTTTTATAGAAAACCTCCTTGCCCCAAGGAGGTTTTTTATATGTTTTGCTTGACTTACGACAGAACGTCATATAGTATTATATTATGACACCGTGTCATGAGGAGGTATAATATGCCAAAAGAAACTTTTTATAATTTGGATGAAAAAAAGAAAAATAAAATTATTGAAGCAGCAAAAATGGAATTTACAGCTAATCCATTAAGAAAATCTCGAGTATCTAATATTATTAAAGAAGCTTCCATACCTAGAGGAAGCTTTTATCAGTATTTTGATGATCTTGATGATTTGTATTATTATGTAATTGATGAAGTATTTAACAATATTCATGAGGCAGGAACAAAGTTTTGCGATATTACAAATGATATTTTTGAATTTGCTCAAATATCGTTTGAATATGATTATAAAGCTTTTATTAATGATATGAGACATCAATTTATGATGAACGTTTTTCAAAGTATTTCATCAAATGCTGAATACATTGTGAACTTTAATAAGATGAGAAGAGATTATGTTATGGGGATTCTAAATAAAATGGATTTATCAAATATAAGATATACTGAAGAAAATGATTTAATAAAAATGTATAAAATGATTCAAGAACTAAAAAGATTTGTAATTCATAAATCTGTTTTAGATAAATTAAGTATTGAAGAAGCTTCTAAAGAGTTTGGATGGTATGTCAATACAATTAAGCATGGGATACTAAAGGAGGAATAAAATGGGTAATTTAAACAGAATGTTAGTCTATACAGTAAAATATTATAAATATATTTTAGTTTCTGTATTTTCAATGTTGATCCAAGTTGCTGCGGGATTTGTTGTTCCCTATTTAGTAATTACAATCATTGATGATGCAATCCCAAATAATGATACAGTCTTACTAATAGTAACAGCATCTATTATGCTTGGGATAGCAGTGTTAGGACTTTTGTTTGGACTAATTAATAATTACACATCACAATATGTTTCCCAGTATGCAAGTGCAGATTTAAGACTTGATTTATATAAAAAAATTCAATCATTATCTTTTTTAAATATTGATCATTTTAAGACGAGTCGTTTAATTACATCTGCAACAAACGATATTGTAAGGATTCAACAGTTTTATCAAATGTTACTGAGAATTATAGTAAGAGCTCCATTGATGATAGGTATGGGATTATTCTTATCACTTAGAACAAGTGTAGAATTATCTAATATATTCTATTTTTCAATGCCGGTGCTTATTATTTCAATTATCGTTATCATGGTTGTAGCGTTTCCTCGTTATGCCAAAGTGCAAAAAACTGTTGATGGAATAAACAAAGTAGTATTAGAAACTGCGAATGCACCTAGAGTAATAAAATCATTTGTGTCTATTGATCATGAGAATAAGAAATTTGAAGATGCAAATGAGACATATAGAGTTACAAATACATCTGCAAATAAAATAATGGCATTTGCAGATCCAATTATTATGTTTATTTTCAATGCAAGTATAGCCGGGATTATTTTCTTAGGAGCTTACTATATTGATAAGGGAAGTTTAATGAACGCTACAACAAATTTACCACAAGTTGGAGTGTTGATTGCTTTTAATAACTATAGTATGCAAATATTAATGGGATTAATGATGTTTGCAATGATGATGATTTTTATATCAAGAGCAGCAGTAAGTGCAAAGAGAATTACTGAAATATTTGATGAAAAAGTTGATTTAGTTTCAAAAGTAGATGCAATTGATGACATTAATCTAACAGGAGAAATAGAATTTAAAAATGTTAGTTTTGGATATGGTGATGACGGAAATAGAGTTTTAAATAATATAAACTTTAAAATAAAGAGTGGGGAAACAATAGGTATCATTGGATCTACTGGTAGCGGTAAATCATCATTGATTCATTTAATTCCACGATTATATGATGCTTCTAAAGGAGAAATTCTTGTTAATGGTACTAACGTAAAAGATATTAATGTTAAAACATTAAGATCACAAATTAGTGTTGTTACTCAGTCTGCAACTATTTTTAGTGGATCAATTGGAACAAATATTGTTCAAGGTAAGAGTGATGCTTCTTATAGAGAAATAGTAGAAGCAGGAGATAATGCAGATGCTAACGAATTCATCAATGACTATGATGATATATATAATCATGAAATCCAACAAAATGGTAGTAACCTTTCAGGTGGTCAAAAGCAAAGATTATCACTTGCAAGAGCATTTATAAGAAAACCTAAAATATTAATTTTAGACGATTCTACAAGTTCAGTAGATGCGAAAAGTGAAGAACAAATAATAACGGCAATAAATAAATTGTCAAAAGGAATGACAACGTTAGTTATTAGTCAAAAAATCTCAACTATTAAAGATATGAATAAAATTATTGTTTTAGATAATCAAGGACATCTTGATGGATTTGCATCCCATTTAGATTTGCTAAAAACTAGTAAAGTTTATCAAGAAATAGCACAGTCTCAAGTTGGAAACAGTGGTGAGCTTGATGAATAACAAAGATAAAATGAAAATGCAACAAATGAAAAAAGTAAAAAAAGTTGATCCGTTTGCTCATATTGATCATTATGAAGTGGTTTTGAATAAAGCTCAAGTTAAGAAAAGAAATGAAGCAAGTAAAGACTACTCAAAAATGCTATCTAAAGTAACTACAAGAGGGACCAGAGGACCTGGTAGAGGAATGTATTTAGGTGGAAAAGCTAAAGATTCAAAAGCAACAGTCTTAAGAATATGGAATTATTTAGGAAAATATAAATTCGGTCTTCTAACAGTGTTTTTCTTTACAGCTTTAACAAGTGTATTAGCAATAATGATACCTTGGTTATTTGCTAAAGCAATTGATAATTATATTTTATCTTTTGACTTAGATGGAGCATTTCGAATTGGACTCTATATTGTAGGAATTGCTTTGTTAACCAGTTCAGTAAGATTTATTTCTAGATATACAATGGTAATAATTTCTCAAAAAACGGTCAAAAAGATTAGAAAAGACGCTTTTGATAAATTGCAAAATTTGCCAGTAAATTATTATGATACAAATCAGCCTGGAGACATTGTTTCAAGAATTACGAATGATGTTGATTTAATCAGTAACTCTTTATCAAATGTAATAATTGAGTTATTTTCTTCTATCATCGTTTTACTAGGCTCTCTAATTATGATGTTTGTTTTAAACTGGGTACTGGCAATTGTTGTATTAC
>JAUVLT010000038.1 GCA_030600605.1 Mycoplasmatota bacterium | reverse complement strand
AATCAAAATATTTCATCACAATCACTTCCTTTATTACATTATTTTACCATAAATAGTGCAATAGAACAAGAAACAGGCAAAAAAAAGATAGCTTTATAGCTATCTATATTTTACTAATTTTAAATTCCAAACAATAACACGTTTGAACAAAATATCTAATATCAGTACTTGAATAGGTAATTTAATAAGTAATGTTGCTATTCTAAATGGTAAAGATACAAGTCCACCAGCATCAAACATTAAGTACAACATTAATGTGTTAATCGAGAAACAAACTATACTTGTTATTAGTACTGCACTTATAATTCTTGCCATTGATAATTCTTTTCTACCATAAAGCATAATTCCTGGGATAATTCCCCACATCATTGATGATATTGTGAATAGATTAAATCCAGTTGCTAAATTGGGTACTAAAATATTGAACCAATCAACAAGCAAGCCACTAAATCCACCAATTAATGGACCGAACATAATCCCTGCAATCATTAACGGGATATCATAGAATGAAAATCTGAAAGATGGTAATGTTAAAACAAAAAATGATTTCAATACGAAACTCATTGAAATAAGCAATGCTACTTTTACTAAAGACTGTACTGTAAAAAGACTCTTTTTGTCATTTTGCATAATAAAAAACCTCCATAAATTTTATGAGAGGTCCACGAGAAAACATCTAAAAAGATGTGATTTTCAGCGGACGCACCATTCCACCGCCACAAAATGTGTTCGTTTATACCCAACTTCCCATGGTATAACACTTAACGCGAAATAGTTACTCTGATTTATCTATATTCTAACTCTTTTAAACATTTTTTTCAACTCTTTTGATTATTTGATTTTAAAACTAATTTCTGTTTGATTTGTCTTTCTTAAAAAAGCATTAATATTAGAAAATACTCTACTACCCAAAAATGAATATCTTGCAGAAAAAGGCGATGGATGACTTGATGTTAAAATTTTATGATGTTTATTCGTGATTAGCACCTTTTTAGCAATAGCGTTGTTCCCCCATAATACAAATACTTTTGGTCTATCATCTTGATTAAGTATTTTAATTATTGTGTCAGTAAAAGTTTCCCAACCTTTCCCTTTATGACTAAGTGGTTTGTTATGCTCGACAGTAAGAATAGTATTAAGTAACAATACTCCTTCTTCTGCCCAAGATGTTAATTCCCCGTGATTAGGCGTTTTAATTTCTAAATCACTTTCTAACTCTTTATAGATGTTTTTAAGAGATGGGGGTATTTTATTTCCTCTTAAAACACTAAATGCGAGACCATGCGCTTGATTAAAATTATGATATGGATCTTGTCCTATAATCACTACTTTTGTATTTCTAAAGGAACACATTTCAAAAGCATAAAAAATTTCTTCTTTAATTGGAAATATTGCTTTTGATTTATATTCTGATTGAATAAATTTATCAAGTTTTTTATAATACTCTTTTCCGAACTCTAACTTAAGAATATCTTTCCAGTCATTATTTACCATTATTATCACCAATAATAGTATAACAAAAAAGCACTGAAAATATCAGTGCTTTTAATAATTATTTATCTTTTATTCTTTAATTGTGCTTGTGCAGCAGCAATAATAGCTACTGGAATTCTATAAGGTGAACAAGATACATAATTAAGTCCTGTATTATGGAAGAATTCAATACTTGTAGGTTCCCCACCATGTTCACCACAAACTCCAACTACGATAGAAGGGTTTGCGAGTTGTGCAGCTGAAGTTGAGATTTGTACTAATTTCCCAACACCTTTTTGATCTACAGCAGCAAATGGATCAGAATCTAAAATATCTTTTGCTTTATAATCTTTCAAGAATTTTCCAGCATCATCACGACTAAATCCAAATGTCATTTGAGTTAAGTCATTTGTTCCGAAACTTATGAAATCTGCGATTTCACCAATTTCATCTGAGATTAAAGCAGCACGAGGTGTCTCAACCATTGTTCCTACTTTATAATCTAATTTAATACCAGCTTCAGCGATTAATTCATCAGCAATATTAATAATATATTCTTTTAAATAAGATAATTCTTTAATAGTGGATACAAGTGGTACCATAATTTCTGGTTTAACTACTTTTCCTGATTTAGTAACAGCGATAGCAGCCATAATGATTGCTTTAGTTTGCATTACACTAATTTCTGGATAAGATACTCCTAATCTACAACCACGGTGTCCTAACATTGGGTTGAATTCATGTAATGATTCTAATGCTCTATATAATTTGTCTGGAGTAATATTTAGTTTTTCTGCAACTTCTTCTACTTCATCTACTTGAGGTAAAAACTCATGTAAAGGAGGATCAAGTAATCTTATACAAACTGTTTTACCTTCCATTGCATTAAAGATTTCAGTGAAATCTTTTAATTGATGAGGAAGTAACTTTTCTAAAGCTAATTCTCTATCTTCTAATGTATCAGCAATTATCATACGACGAACATCTGTGATTCTTACTTCATCAAAAAACATATGTTCAGTACGGCAAAGTCCAATACCCTCAGCACCGAATTTTAATGCTTGTAAACTATCTCTTTCGTTATCTGCGTTTGCTTTAACACCTAAATGTTTAATTTCTTTTGCCCATGCTAGAATAGTTTGGAAATCTTCACTAAATTCAGGAGATTTTGTTTCGATATTTCCAGCATAAACATTACCTGTTGTACCATCAATACTAAATGGAGTAAGTTCAGGATATTTAACACCATTAATAATCATATATCCTTCTTCTTCGTTAATTTGTAATTCACCACAACCAGATACACAACATTTACCCATTCCACGAGCAACTACTGCGGCATGTGATGTCATCCCACCAAGCATTGTAACGAAACCTTCACATAAAATCATACCTTCGATATCTTCTGGTGAAGTTTCTTTTCTAAATAATAATAATTTTTGATTACTTTCTTCTTTTAATTCAGAAGCTCTTTCTGAACTAAATACAATTTTACCAGTTGCAGCTCCTGGGCTTGCAGCTAATCCATTTGTAATAATTGTAGCTTCTGATAAAGCTTTTTCATTAAAGACAGGATGTAATAATTGATCAACAGCATTAACATCAATAGAAGCAACTGCTTCTTCTTTTGTAAGCAATCCCTCAGCTACTAAATCTACAGCAATTCTAATTCCTGCAGCACCTGTTCTTTTACCATTTCTTGTTTGAAGAATAAATAATTTATTATCTTCAATTGTGAATTCAACATCTTGCATATCTCTATAATGTTCTTCAAGTCCATCTAAAATTGTAGTTAATTCTTTATATATTTTAGGAGATTTTTCAGCAAATTCATCTAATTTTAATGGAGTTCTAATTCCTGCAACAATATCTTCACCTTGAGCATTAAATAAGAATTCTCCAAAGATTTCTTTAACTCCAGTTTTAGGATTTCTTGTAAATAAAACCCCAGTTCCTGAATCTTCCCCAGTATTACCAAATACCATTTGTTGAACACTAACAGCAGTTCCCCATGAATGATCAATTTTATTATGGTCACGATAAATTCTTGCACGTGGTGTATCCCATGATTCAAATACAGCATTAACAGCCATTTCTAATTGAACATAAGGATTTTGTGGAAATGGAGCCCCTGTTTCTTTTTCAACAGTTACTAAAAATGCATCAGATACAATTTTCCAATCTTCTGCAGTCATTTCTAAATCTCCGTCATACCCTTTTTCTTCTTTAACATTATCAATAACGTCTCCGAATAAATTGTATTCTAGACCTTGAACAACTTCAGCAAACATTTGGATGAATCTTCTATAGATATCATAAACAAATTTAGGATTTCCGGTTTTTTCAACCATTCCTTTAACTGCTTCTGTTGTTAAACCTAAGTTTAAGATAGTGTCCATCATTCCAGGCATTGAAACTCTTGCTCCACTTCTTACAGAAAGTAATAAAGGATCAGTATTGCTTCCAAATACTCTATCAGTTTCTTTCTCAAGTTTAGCAACATATTCTCTCATATCAGTAAGTAACTCTTTTGAGTTCTTTCCTCCATTTTTGTAATAGTCAGTACACATTTCAGTAGTAATAGTGAACCCTGAAGGTACAGGAACACCCATTGTTTTCATCTCTGATAAGTTAGCACCTTTTCCACCAAGTAAATTCTTTTGTTCTTTAGTACCCTCACCAAACATATAAATTCTTTTCATAGATTTTCACCTTTCTATATATATTTTTTCTAAAAAGTCCGTGATAATTATATCACTTATACTTTGTGTTTTCAACTAATACAACCTTAAAACTTCTTACCAAAAGCGTTTACATTTGTATACACTATTTAATCAAATTAGTAAAAAATAGACAAGTCAGCGACTTGTCTATTTTACTATTTTTACAAATGTTCCATCTGGATTTGGATGATCACTTAAATATTCTATAATTGGATTATAATGCTCATCTTTTCCTGGTTTACAGTCTGATAATTTTTCAACTTCTCCATCTAATATCCCCTCAGCAAACCCCGCACAACCTGGATATCCACAAGTTCCACAATTAATTCCTGGAAGTAAATTTGTAACAGTATCTATTCTTTCATCAATTTCAACTTTAAATAATTCAGCTGAATATGCTAATCCTAGACCAAGTAATAATCCCATAACACCTAATGTTATTAACGCTGTCATTTTCTCACTCCTCTACTTCTTGTATGAACAAGTAAAATTGTGACATGCTGTGCAAGTTGCTTCATCTACGACATCTTTACATTCATCAGGAATAGGTGTTTTCTTATTAAGATAATATGTTCCAATATAGACTAACACTAGTCCACCAATTACTACTATCGGAATCCACATTAGATAATACCTGCTAGTCCTAAAAATGCTAAGCTCATTATTCCAGCTACTACTAAACTAATAGGAACACCTTTCCAAGCAGCAGGTACATCGCTAGCTTCAAGTTTTTCTCTAATTGATGAAAATGCAAAAATAATTAATCCGAACCCAAGGCCTGTTCCTACAGCTGTAGAAAGAGCAATGAGTAAACCTCCCCAGTAATCACCAATATGATTTACCCAAATGTTAGTGATATTTCCTTCACTAACACCTAAAATTGCACAGTTAGTTGTGATTAATGGTAAATAAATACCTAAACTTTTGTATAAAGATTTACTGGTTTTCTTAATGAACATTTCAACAAATTGCACTAAACTTGCGATTACTAAAATAAACGCAATTGTTGAAATATATGGAATACCGTATTTATATAATACTAAATCATATAACGTATAAGTAATCGCTGAAGAAATTATCATAACAAATAACACCGCAGCGCTCATTCCAATTGCAGCACTACTTTTTTTACTAACACCAAGGAAAGGACAAATTCCGAGGAATTGCATTAAGATAACGTTATTAATCAGCATTGCTGATATGATTGCTGTTGCGAATAATGTAAAACTCATTATTTACCACCTGCCTTTGCTAGTTTTTGTGCTGCTAATTTTTTCTTTTCTGCTGCGATTCTTTTTTTCTCTGCAATAAACTCCATTTTTGCAATTGCAATTTTTCGATCTTTTCTTGATTTTCTAAATTGGAAAACAGCAAGAATTATTCCTAATGCAATAAATGCACCTGGAGCTAGACCAAATACTTTTAGTCCATAATCAGTTATGTGAAAATCAGCTGCGAATAAATTTATTATCATGTCTAAACTAAATAATGTAATTGGAGCGTCCCCAATTGGTAAATAAACTCCAAACATTATTCCTCCAGTTGATAGTAATTCTCTTAGAATTCCGATTACAACTAGACCCAATGTAAATCCAAGGCCCATTCCAACACCATCAATTGCACTATCAATTACTGTATTCTTTGAAGCAAACGCTTCTGCTCTACCTAGTATTAAACAGTTAACAACAATTAGTGGAAGAAATACTCCTAATGCATCAAATAGATTAATTGCATAAGCTTCTGTCAACATTTTTACAACTGTTACAAACGTTGCAATGATAACTATATAAGCTGGAGTTCTAACATCATGAGGTATCCACTTTTTAACAAGACTTACTACAATATTACTGCTTGTTAAAACAAATACTACAAGTAATCCCATTCCTAAGCTTGTTTCAAATGTAGCCGTTACAGCAAGTGCTGGACACATTCCAAGTAAGTAAAAGAATATTGGATTTTCTTTAAAGAATCCCTTTAGGAAATTATCTTTTTTAGTCATCCTTATTCACCCCTACTTTCTAAGTAATAATTACTTGCATCAGTTATTATTTCAACTACTGAAGTATACGTGTAAGTTGCTCCTGTACGGGAATCAATTTCAATATCATTTACATCTTGTCCAGAAAAATTACCAATAAACTTATCTTTAATAATCTGGGCAAATGTTGGTGTATTAGTTGTTGATGATATTACAGCATTCGATAAAATACCGTCTACTGTTATACCTACTAAAACCGTAACTTCACCATAATTATTTTTGTCAGTTGCTTTATAAATATATCCAATAATATCATTATTCGAATCATAGATAATAACTTCTTGATCAAGCTCATTATCTAAATCAATCGTATCATAAGTAATTACTGCGGATTCATCCAAATTAAATATATCTTTATAATAACTAATTTCTCGATTAATTTTATTTATAGCAATAGTTTCTTCTGTCAGTTCGTTAACACCATAAATTATAATTCCACTTAGTGCTCCAATAACAACTAGCACTAACGCTATTTTTAATTTAGCCCACATAACTAACACCTACAATCGTAATAACAATCGTGACTAAGACAACAGTAGTAAAGATAATCTTTTGTCTTTTAGTTATTTGTTGATTAGTCCATTTATAATAATCAAACGATGTAACAAACATATTCATAATTAAAATACTAAATACTACACCTTCAGGATAAGCACCAAACACTCTAATAAAGAATGTTAATACTCCAAGTGCAAACCCGAAGTAAATTCGTCCTCCTTTTGTAATTGGGGAGGTTATTGGATCAGTCGCCATGAAAATAGCACCAAATAATAATCCACCACTTAGAACATGAAATACTGGATACCAAACACCTAATCCTTTATATATCGCAACAACACTGGCTAACAATGCAACTGTTCCAATATAAGCAAGTGGTATTCTTACTTCAAAACTAGTTCTAAATGCTAAATATACTCCACCAAGTAAAATTAATATTGCACTCATTTCACCAATACTACCAGGTATACCAATTCCAGTAAACAAATTAATCAAACTGAAATTATCTAAGACAGCAATATTAAAAACATCATCATTTAAAACAGTAAGTGCTGTTGCTCCTGCTACAGCATCAATATCATAACTCATCATTGTTCCAAAACTCACAAAGATAAATACTCGTCCTAAAGCAGCTGGATTAAAAACATTTTGTCCCATACCACCAAAGATTAGTTTACCAAAGAATACTCCAAATGCTGCCCCAATAATAACAACAAACCAAGGTGTATTATCAGGTAATGTAAGTGAGTAAATCAATCCACTAGTTACTACACTAAAATTGTATAAAGTGTAACTTTTATTTTTAAATTTAAATTTTTCATCATTAAGTTTATCAACTATTTGATAATAAATATATTCTGTTACAGCCATTGATAAGATACCTAAAACAATTATTACAACAGCTGCCATTCCAAATTTCCAAATTGCAAAAGCAGTAACAGGTAATAAAGCAATTGTAACATCACGCATCATTCTAGTAACACTCGCTTTTGGTCTTCTTAAGTAAGGACTTGTTTTCCTAACTATTTTCGGTAATGTATTTTCCATATTATCACCCAATCAATCTTTTAGCTTTACGAATGTAATCAGTAACATGGATTTTACTTGTACATACATATGCACATAATCCACACTCAATACATTTAAAAGCTTCAAGACCTTTCATTACAGCTTTATCATTTCTTTTAACAGCGTTCATTATTTGGACAGGTTCGAGATGTGCTGGACAACTATAAACACAACTACCACAACGGATACATGGCTCTTCTTTATATTCTATATTCTCTAATACAATAACTGAAGTTGTTGTTTTTGAAACAATAACATCATCACTTACAGTACTAACTCCCATCATTGGTCCACCCATAATGACAAGTACTTCATCAAGTTCTTTCTTATAACCATCACATAAAGCGACTAATTCTCTTACACTGGTTCCAACTCTTACTCGAATATTTTGAGGGAATCTTATAGCATCTCCAGTCATTGTAAAATGACGTTTTATTACTGGTAGATTATGTTTAATAGCATCAAAAACTCCAACAGCTGTAGAAACATTAAATCCAATTACTCCATATTTGGTTGGTAATTCCCCAAATGGGACTTCAATACCTAGTGCCCATTTAAAAACTTCAATTTCCCAACCTTGAGGGTAATGGTTCCCAAGTTTAGCAACTTTAACATTTAAATCTGAAAATCTTACTTCAAGTACTTGATTTAAAATTTCATATAAAGGATCTTTCTCTGATTTTATTGCAATAATTGCCTTATCAACATTTAATGCTTGCATAATATATTTTAGCCCCATCCCTACTCTATCAGGATGTTCTAATATTAAACGATAATCACTACTCAAATATGGTTCACATTCAACAGCATTGATAACTACTGTATCAATTTTATCTTTTGTAGCCAGTTTTATATATGTTGGAAATCCACTTCCACCAAGCCCTACAAGTGATTTTTCTTTAATAATTTCGACTATTTCGTTTTGAGTTAGTTTACTTATTTCTTCATCTGTTCTATCAAATACAGATTCATGAAGTGTATCCTTATAATCATTTATTATTTCAACACAATCTACTTTTCGTCCTGTACGGTGGAATTTTTTAATTAAAGTTCCAATTGTACCACTAACAGTAGAGTGAACATTTTGTTCAAAGAAACCACCATGTCTAATTCCGATAACTTCACCAATTTTAACATGATCTCCTTCTTTAACATTTAGATTATATGTCTTGCATCGACTATTTTGAAGATGAATAAAAACACTAGGTGGGTTTAAATACCTTAAAGTAGGCAAAGCCCTAGTAAGTGCTTTATAATCTCTAACTTTCCTTGATTTCTTAATCATGCCTTCACGTCCTCATTGTATAATTAAATATTGTTAATAATTTTTAATACTTCTCTTTTAATATATTCGTTTTTCTTTTTAGATAATTTTAAACTAATATCTGTTACTGCGATATATATCTTAAGTTTAGGTTCAGTACCACTTGGTCTAAGTACAAACCAAGATCCATCACTCATTGTAAACTTAAGAACATTTGATTTTGGTAAATTAATAACTTCTTCTGTATTATTTTCATATTTAATACTTTCATTAAAATCTTCTACCATAACAACTTTATTTCCAATTATTCTTTTTGGCTTATTATTTCTAAAGTAGTTCATAATTTCTTTTATTCTATTTTCTCCTACTACTCCTTCTAAAGCAATGTTTGCTAAATCTTCATAATAATAACCATATTCTTCATACAAGAATAGTAAATAATCATATAATGTTTTTCCGCTAAGTTTACCGATATTAGCGATTTCACTAATGAGTAATAATGCTTGAATACTATCTTTATCTCTAACAAAATCCTTAATTACATATCCATAGCTTTCTTCATAGCCAAACATAAATTCATAATCTGTATCTTCTAATATTTTAGCTTGTTCACCAATAAATTTAAATCCTGTTAGAGTACTTGTAACTTCCATTCCAAAACTTTTAGCAATAGTTGCTCCAAGCTGACTAGTAACGACAGTGTTATAAACCATTCCTTTTATCGGAAGTGTTCCTTGTTCTTTTCTTGTTCTCAAAATATAGTCAACTAAAATTGCTCCTGTTTGATTACCTGTAAGCAAAATATATTCTCCATCATGTAAACAAGCAACACCTAGTCTATCAGCATCTGGATCCGTTGCAATTAACAAATCGGCATTATGTTCTTTTCCATATCTAATAGCATATTCAAATGCTTCTTTATTTTCAGGATTAGGTGAAGTAACAGTACTAAAATTAGGATCAGGTACCATTTGTTCTTTAACTGGAATAACGCTATAACCGTTATTTCTTAAAGCTCTGACTCCAATATCAGCACTAGTTCCATGTAAAGGAGTAAAAACTATTTTGACTTCCTTTTCAACATTATCACGAAGTTGAACAGTGTCAACTAATTTTAAATATTCTTCATCTATTTCTTTACCAATGATTTCAATTAACCCATCATCAAATGCTTTTTCATATTCAACATATTTAATACTAAATACGTCATCAACTTCGTTAACATATTTTATTACTTCATCAGCATATTTTGGTACTAACTGACATCCGTCTTCATCATATATTTTATACCCATTATATTTAGGAGGATTGTGTGAAGCAGTAACTACTATTCCCCCAATAGCATTTAAATGTCTTACTGCAAAAGATAATTCGGGAGTTGGTCTCAAACTTTCAAAAATATAAGATCTAATTCCAAAACTGGCTAAGACACTAGCACTCTCTTTCGCAAATTCAACACTTTTATTTCGGTTATCATGAGCGATTACTACTCCTCGAGATACTTCTTTAGGATACATAAATGATAAGTATTTTCCAAACCCATAATTAGCTTTTCTAATAGTATAGGTATTCATTCTATTTATTCCTGCGCCAATAACTCCACGCATTCCCCCAGTTCCAAATTCTAAACTTTTATAAAAAGCGTCTTCTTTTTCTTCTTTATTCATCGCTTTAAGTTCGTTTAAAAACTCAATATCTAGGTCTTTAACAGCCATCCATTTATTATATTCTAGTTCGTACATCAATCACTCACTCCTCTCGAAAAAATCTAAACTTTATTATAATATAAAAAGACTATTATTTCAATGTAAAACAGTCATTTTATAGATAAGATATATTTTAATTTTCAAATAAGAGATATTCTATTCATTTATGAAACTATGTATACAAAAGTTATAATGTTTGTAATACTTAAAAACAATAGAAATATAAAATAATAAAAAGATTTGAGAAATGTTCTCAAATCTTTTTTGAATGTTATTTTATAAAAAATCTTCTCCTGGATTCCATCCACAAGGAACCATTTTTCCTGCTACTTCGTTTTGGAATACTTCTAACGTTCTAAGAACTTCATCAACGTTTCTTCCACCTTCACCATGATTAACATGAGCAGCTTTTAACATACCATCAGGTGCAATAATGAATGTTCCTCTCCATGCAACACCTTTTTCTTCATCTAATATTCCGTAAGCTTCACTTACTATATGGTTATTATCTGAAGCATGGATGTGTTTAAGTCTTTCTAAATCTTTTCTTTCTTGCCAAGCTAAGTGACTAAATACTGAATCTGTTGAGCAAGCTATTAATACAGCGTTTTTCGCTTCAAATTTTTCAGTTAAAGCATTGAATCTCTTAATCTCGGTTGGGCAAACAAAAGTAAAATCTAAAGGATAAAAGTATAATACTACCCATTTACCTTGTTTTAGTAATTCATCTAAGTTTACTTTGCCAAAACGGTCTAAGTATTCACCATCAGGCATAACTGCATCCATTTCAAATTTCGGAGCTGGCATACCTACTTTTGCTCCTGTAACATAAAAATCATTTTCATAAGCCATAAAAAATTTCCTCCTTAGTTTTTTTACTCTTTAATTTTATTAAACATATAACCTACACCATAAGCAAGCACAAGAATTGAAATTTTAAAGACAAATATCTACATATTTCACACCATTTTTCATTATACACTCAATGTTTATAATGTAAACAAAAATAATTATTCATTAT
>JAUVLT010000087.1 GCA_030600605.1 Mycoplasmatota bacterium | reverse complement strand
TTCAAGAATCGGGGGAGACGAGTTTACTATTTTAGTAGAAAATGCTAATGAAGATATCTTAGAAAAAATCGAACAAGAAATTAAGGAGTCAATTAAGAATTTAGGACAATTTGGAATCGAGTTTGGTGTTAGTGTTGGATACGCAATACTTGACGATAAGAATAATGATTTTAACAAAGTCTTTAATCGTTCTGAAAATATGATGTATCGTCGAAAACTAACAGAAAGATCATCTCGAAAAAGTAATGCACTTGCTACTATTATGCAAACATTACATGAGAAAACAGAGGAAACAAGAGCTCATTGTAACCGTGTTGGAGATTATTCTAGTATGTTGTTGTCTGAGGCAGGATATAAACGACTTGTTGACTTAGATGATATCAGGTTTTTAAGTGATGTTCATGATATTGGGAAAATAGCAATACCTGATTCGATTTTAGCAAAACCTTCAAAACTAACAGAAGAAGAATATGAAGAAATTAAATATCACAGTGAAGCAGGATTCAAAATTATTAAGAATATAATTGATAAAGAAGATATTGCTTATGGAGTTTTATATCACCACGAAAGATATGATGGAAAAGGATATCCGCATGGTATAAAAGGTGAAAATATTCCGCTTTATGCAAGAATACTAGCTATCGCAGATGCATATGACACAATGATCAGAGGAAGGGTGTACCAAAAGCCTATTTCTAAAGAAAAAGCCTTAGAAGAAATAAGGGTAAATAGTGGTACACAATTTGATCCTAAGTTAGCTGCTAGCTTTATTAAAATTATGAAGAATAATAATGATTAATTTAGTTTGTATTAAATTAGAAACTTGTTATAATGTGTTTGGTGATAATTTATGAGATTAAGATATGTTGAAGGAGCTAAAGAATTAATATTAGCTCATCCTAAATTAATAATCGATAATCAAGATAATAGTTTTATTGATTTAGAGAAAATATGGAATAATAATTTACCAATTCATATTGAAATTGGAATGGGTAAAGGTAAATTTATTTACGCTCTTGCTAAAAACAATCCAAATATCAATTTTATTGGTATTGAAAGATTTGATAGTATCATTGTAAAAGCATTATATAAAGTAATTAAAGAGCCATTAAAAAATCTGATTTTACTAAGAACAGATGCTAATGATTTATCAATAATATTTAAACCTCGGTCAATTGAGAGAATATATCTGAATTTCTCAGATCCATGGCCGAAATTTAGACACATAAAAAGAAGATTAACAAATCAAAGATTCTTAAAAATGTATCAGAATCTAATGACAGAAAAATCAGAACTTCATTTTAAAACAGATAACTTAGAGCTTTTTGAGTATTCTGTTGAAGAAATAAGTAATTATCCAATGGAAATCACTTATTTAACTCATGATTTACATCATAGTGCTTACATTGGAAATATTATGACAGAATTTGAAGAAAAATTTACTAAATTAGGAAACAATATATATAAACTAACCGCAATCTTTAAGGAGGAACATAATGGATAAACTATATCGAGACTTAGTTGATTTACCAGGGGCACCTAGTTTTGAAAAACCTGTAAGAGACTATATGAGAGAGTTTCTTACACCTCACGTAGATGAAATTATTGAAGATCGTTTAGGAAGTATTTTTGGGATTATTAATAAAGGATCTAATGGTCCAAAAGTAATGATTGCTGGACATATGGATGAAGTTGGAGCAATAGTTACAGGAATAGATAAAACAGGGTTAATCAAGATTTCTAACTTAGGCGGGGTTCATGGAGATGTCTTTTTATCTCAACATTTTGATATCATTTGTGATGACCTTGAGAAAATCCCTGGAGTAACTGCTTCTAAACCTCCTCATTTAACAAGAGGATCTACCGAAGTACCAAAACAAATCAAGTTTACTGATTTACTAATTGATATTGGAGCTGATTCAAAAGATCACGCTATCTCACTTGGTATTAAAGTTGGGCAACAAGTTATTCCAAGAAATGACTATACTGTTTCGAAAGACGGTAAAAAGATTTTTTCAAAAGCTTGGGATAATCGCTTTGGATGTGGGATGAGTTTAGAAATAGCTAGAGATATCGAAAAAGAGGATTTACAATGTGAATTATATGTTGGAGCGACTGTTCAAGAAGAAGTTGGTCTTCGCGGCGCTCAAACAGCATCTTATATGATTAAACCAGATGTTTTTATCGCAATAGATTGTTCACCATGTGCTGATTCTTTTGGTGGAGATGAAATAAGTGGTAAAATAGGAAGTGGGTTCTTACTTAGATTTATAGACCCTAGCGCAATAATGCATCGAGGTATGAAAAAATTTATTACAGAAACAGCTGATAAACATAAAATAAAGTATCAATATTATCAATCAAAAGGAGGAACAGATGCTGCTAAAGTTCAACTTGCTAATAGCGGTGTACTAGTTGCAACTATCGGAATGCCTGCTCGTTATATTCATTCAACAACTTCAATGATAAGTATAGAAGATTACGCAGAAGTAAAAAAGATTGTTTATACAATTATTAAGATGTTTAATGAAGAAATAGTAGAAGAAATAAGAAAAAACGTTTAATTAAAATTAAACATAAATCGAATTATGGGACCTATTTATAGGCCTAAAAAGGAGAAAAAGAAATGAGAGACAAAAGAGTTTTAGAAATTACTACGATTTCAATTTTCACAGCCTTAATATTTTTAATGGCAAACGTACCATGGTTAGGATACATTCAATTAGGAGTAGTATCTTTAACAATTATTCATATTCCTGTATTAGTTGGAGGAATATTTGGAGGTAAAAGAGTAAGTATTGCATTAGGACTTGCTTTTGGGTTATCAAGTTTGATGATTGCCTTTTTAAGACCAGTTTTACCAGCGGATTTTATTTTCCAAAATCCGTTAGTATCAGTTTTACCAAGAATCCTGTTTGGATATTTATTATATGTAATTTATGAATTATTTAATAAGTATATCTCAAACAAATTACTGGCATTATCGTTATCATTTGTTATTTCAACAATGGTTCATACAGTATTAGTATTAATACCATTCTATATTTTCTTTTTTGATTCAAGAACATTTGTAGGGGTATTTGATTTCATTTTCATAATCTTAGCTTCAAACGGAATATTTGAAGCATTACTTGCTGGATTAGTTGGTGCTCCAATTGCCTACAGATTACAAAAGATTAAAAGATTTAATAT
>JAUVLT010000063.1 GCA_030600605.1 Mycoplasmatota bacterium | reverse complement strand
AGTAGGTGTAAAAATGATAAAAATAAATAAATTAAATAAATTTTATAACCGTAAAAAAATAAATGAAATTCACGTTATAAATGATATTAGCTTAGAACTACCAGAAAAAGGATTAGTTGTTTTATTAGGGCCTTCAGGAAGTGGTAAAACAACATTGTTAAATGTACTTGGAGGACTTGATAAAGTACATGGTGGGTCAATAGAGTTTGATGATAAAGTAATAAGTCGTTATAAATCAAAAATTTGGGATGAAATAAGAAACAAAGATGTTGGATACATTTTCCAAAATTATAACTTATTAACAAATTTAACTGTTTACGATAATATAGCTTTAACATTAAATATGGTTGGAGTGGTTAATAAGGATGAAATAGATAAACGAATTGATTATATTTTAGATAACATTGTAATGCTTAATTATCGCAAGAGAAGAGCTTACCAATAATCTGGTGGGCAACAACAACGTGTAGCTATTGCTAGAGCTCTTGCTAAAAACCCTAAAGTTATTATTGCTGATGAGCCAACTGGGAATTTAGATTCCAAAAATACTATTGATATTATGAATATCATTAAGAAAATTTCTCAAACAAAATTAGTCGTTTTAGTTACTCATGAAGAAGAATTAGCTGATTTTTACGCTGATAGAGTAATTAAGCTTGAAGATGGACAAATTGTTGAAGATTATTTAAACAGTTCTTCAACTGATTTAGATATGAAACATGATACAGATATTTATTTAAAAGATATGAAACAACTCACAGATTTAGAAGATGAGTTAGCTAATGTAAAAATATTTTCAGATGAAGATATCAAGCCTAATTTTAATATTAGACTTATAGTTAAAAACAAAACCTTATATTTGGATATTGACACAAAAGATTATAAAAAAATAAAACTAGTTAATGGTGACTCAGAAGTAAAAATTCTTAATCGTCATTTTAAAAAAGTAAAAAGAGAAGATATAAATGAATCAACTTTCAATTTAGAGGAAGTCATTAATGATGAATTAACAATTGATAAAAGAAGTGTCATTACAATTAAAGATTCTATTAAATTAACTTCAACTAGATTGAAAAGCACATCAAGAATAGGAATATTATTCTATATTGCATTTATTGGTGTCGCAGCCTTAATCGCAATAGCGGTAGGAATGCTTTCGAATGTTTATTATCTAGACTCTTCTGAGTTCCTTACAGGAGCTAAAGAGACCGTTGTTATTGAGTATGATCAATACTTATATGGTGCAATGATGGAACATGAGGCAGAAGATTCAATAAACTATGTTAATCTCATTAGTGGTAGTAATAATTTATCTGTTAGACTACCTTTAGTTTATCAAGCTTCTGAAAAGCAGTCTTCTTTACAAAGTAATCCGGCTATTAGTGATTATTTAAAAGCTGAAGATATGGTAAAAGGAAGAATAGTTGAAGATTATGATGAAATTGTTATTGATTTACTTGTAGCTGAAAACTTTTTAGAACGAACAACAGTTCAAAATTTAGGGATAACAACACTAGATGATTTAATGAATGTTGATATCATTGTTACTTTACAAGGGATTAATTATACTTATGAATATAAATTAGATATAGTTGGTATAAGTGATACAGAAAACCCTGTATATTACGTTAAAGAAGAAACAATGTACATGATTGAAACAGAAATAGCTATATATGAAGTATTTGAAGACTTAATTACTATTACTGAGGGAGAGGTACCTGATGAAACAGATTTGATAATGACATTTGATGACCCTTTAGTAACAATTCCTTTAGCTTCACGTACTTATATTGAATTAGAAACATTATTTCATGTTTCAGCACTTTATGAAACAAGTGAAGATACTATTCCTGAAATAATGATACCTTTAGCATTATTAAAAGAGATTTATTATGATAACACTTATGATGTAAGTGGAACATCAATCTATATTCACTCAAATGATATAAAAGAAACAATTAAGTATTTTGATGAACTAGATATTACAGCTGTTAGTTTGTACGAAGTTGAAAGTAAGGAGTATCTACTTATTAGGCTATCAGAAAGCATTGGAACAATTATCTTTGCATTTGTTGTACTTGGGGCAATGAGTATTAGTTATTATTTCATTATAAGATCTTCCCTAATTTCAAGAATATACGAGGTAAGTGTTTATCGAGCACTAGGAGTTACCAAGGGTGACATTAGGAAAATCTTTGTTACCGAGGTTATCATAGTTACTTCAATAACCTCGTTAATAGGTTACTTAGTAACAACCTTTGTACTATTAAGGATTCAACTAATTGCCGAAGACTTCTTCCAATTTATTCACATTACAACATATAGCTTATTAGGTGGTATTCTTATAATTTATTTAATAAATATTTTTTCTGGATTAATTCCAGTATCGAATTTACTAAGAAAAACACCAGCTGAAATTTTAAGCAAATATGATTTCTAATTGACATAATTAATTATTAAAAACATCACTTTACCAAATAATGGTAATGTGATGTTTTTTAATATATATATTAATCAAAATTAATCCTAGTAAATTGAGTCTTCATATGTTGAGTCTTCATATCCGCGACTTTTAAGAAGTGAAACAAACGGGTCTAACAACATTTTCCAGAATCCAACAACCAATTTGTTCTTTCCGACAAGTTTTATTAAAGTCGGACTTGTCTTGTAGTATGCACCGATGAGTAATCTTCCTAAAAGTGATTTGGATAAGAAAAAATCACGAAATCTTCTAAGTACCCAAACGCTAGGACAATCATAAGATCCGTAAACCGCTGTTGCAATATAGCACCAAGCATTTTGTTCCATCAACTATCACCCTTTCCTGATTACAATATAATTATATCATGAGATATCTTAAAGCCACGTAAGAATTTAAAATATTTCGAATTTGATAGTATTTGATAATGAACACACAATAGACTATAATTAAAGTAAAGACATGACGTAAAAAAAATTAGGTGAAAATATGATTGATCATATCTTTATTAAGAATTATAAAGTTTTTGAAAGAGAAAATATTCCTCTAGATAAAAACACATTATTCATAGGGACTAACGCTTCAGGTAAAACAACAATTTTAGAAGCTTTAGACCTATTTTTTAATAATGTTTTTCATTATGAGTACGTTAGAAATATTGATAAAGATATCACCATTGAAATACATGTTAAAGATGAAAGATATCGAAAAGTTTTTAAAAGTCCAGATTACAATATTGAATATAGTAAATGCATTGGAAACATGTATGATATAAATCATATTAGATATTTGTATGTACCTAAACATATTTATGCTCCTAAGCTATTAAATGATATTTTAAGTATCAATTTAGCAATTGATACTACTTCTATTAATCAAGGGAAAATATTTCGAGTATTCGATTATATTGATGGAAAACTTGGGAATAATATTTATAACTTGTTTAAAATTAGTACTAAATTTCAAATGAATATTAATGATGATGTTAGTTTTACGAGGGATGAATATACAAAAATAATTTCAAATATAACTTATCAATATACTATAATTGGAATAGATAACTTTGAAAATAATTTTAATTTAGAAGCTTTAAAGGAAATTACTGAATTTTCTTATCAAACAATTTTCACATCGAAACATAAAGACGTTGTAGCTAATTTTGATTATTCAGTTAAAGCCCTTTATAAAGAAGATATTACACATGAATTAGACACAATTACAAAAGCTTTTGAAAAGAATCATCGTAAAAAGTTATTACTAGTTGAAGGAAAGTACGATGTAGCTTGGTTTGAAAAAGGACTAAGTTTGCTTGGTGAGTTTAAGAATTATCGCGTTATACCTTGTGGTGGATATGGAAATATTCAGTACGTAAGAGAACAGCTTGAAAAAGAAGGTTATAATACGGTAACGATTACTGATGGCGATATAAATACAAAACATTCATTGAATAGAGATGTTATTGAGCTATATGCTGATATTAATTATATTAATGCTAGATTTAATACAAAATTTACAAAAATGCCTTACAGGAAAAGAGATTTCTTTAAAAGATTTCATGTAAAAGATGATGTTGTAAAAAAAGTATTAAGTAGTTGGGCTAAAAAGAATCTTTCTTTAAATTCGGTGTTTGTCCAGGAATTAGATACTTTATTATAAAAAATAAGATGGAGGAACTTAAATGAATTATTACGCAAAATGCAATAATGTGTTTAATAGAAGCAATGTTGAGTTAATTGGTGAAGATGAGCTTCTCTATTTTACTATTGAACATTCTAAACTTCCGGTAATTTCAGGGTTGAAAATAATTGATGAAATTAATAATACAACTTATAAAATAAATTATAATCCCCTCAGATTTAAAAAAAGATTTAAACTACTAGATTCTAACAAAGAACAAGTAATGGCAATTAGTGTGGGGCTTAAATATCTTCATAAAATTGAATATAGGAATAAAGTATTTTGTTGTAAAGGTAGTGTTTGGAAGATAAGTTATACATTGTATGATCTTGATACAGTGGTAGCTTCAATTAAAGTTATTAAGATTAATAAGGAACGTTACTTTAAAATTGAATTAAGGGATAACAAAAATATAATGATTGCACTAGCAATGCTTGTCGTTGCGCAATCAATAAGAGAGAGACTATTTATAATTTAAGGAGGCAGTTATGAAATACTATATCAAACAAAAAGTTTTTTCTTTACGAGATAAGTTTACGATTAAAGACTATTCACAAAATGATATTTATCAAGTACAAGGTAAATTCATGTCAATGTCTAACAAGTTAGAATTGTTAAACATGGATGGTTCACAAGTGTTAAATTCTAAAAAGAAACTTTTTAGATTTTTACCACTTTATCATATTTATTCTAATCATGATGAAGAGTTAGCTACAATCAAAAAGAAATTAGCGTTTAAACCTCGATTTGAGGTTTTCGTTGGAAATCAAGAATACATTGTGGAAGGCTCAATATTTGCTCATACTTTTGTAATTAAGAAAGATGAAAGAGAAGTAGCATCTATTATAAAAAAAGTATTTTCTTTTGGGGATTCTTATGAAATTGACATTATCGAAGATTATCAGAAAGAGTTGTTTTTATTTATTGTAATCATTATTGATCAAATAGTTCATGAAGGACAAAAACATTCCCAAAGTTTTCATGTGTAAATGTTTAATTTGTAATGGTGAAACAAAGACTTTGGTGGATAAACAAATCAAAGTTACTTATTCAGTTTGTGATAATTGTGGCTTTATCTACAAGGATATTGATTATCATGTTAATCTAGAAGAGGAATTAAAAATGTATTCTTTTCACAATAATTCATTTGAGAGTACTGGATATGTTGATATATTTGTTGATTTAATAAAAGACTATATAACACCATTAAATATTATGGGGAAAGTATTAGAATTTGGAAGTGGACCTGGTCCTGTTTTAAAAGAATTATTAATCAAAGAAGGTTACCATGTATTTGATTATGATCTTTTCTTTAACGATAATAAAGAATATTTAAATCATAAATATGAATTAATAACTTCAACAGAAGTAGTTGAACATTTTAATAATCCATTAAAAGAATTTGCTACATTATCTAACCTTTTAGAACAAGGTGGATACTTAGTAATTATGACAAGACTAAGAACAATGAACACGGTTGAGTTTTTAGATTGGTGGTATCGCCGAGATATAACACATATTTCTTTTTATACTTTAGAGTCATTAAAAGTTATCTGTAATAAATTTGATCTAAAAATTATTAAAACTAACAATACAAATATAATTATTTTTCAGAAAATATAACAAAAAAAGGAGAAATATTTTCAATGTCATTAAGTTAAGAAAAACAAGAGAGATCTTCCCACACATGATGTGAGGGGGTCTTTTTTATTTTGATATATTTCGCCTTTTTTTGAAGTTTTTTTCAAAAAAAGACTTGACAAAGTTGGTAAAATTTGCGGC
>JAUVLT010000097.1 GCA_030600605.1 Mycoplasmatota bacterium | reverse complement strand
TTTTTCTAAAAAAATATCTTTCAATGTTATTTATATTTTATGAGATAAACTTGCAATAGCAAATTTCACAATTTCCACTGTGTATTTACTGGCATGGTCAATTTCTAATAACTCGAATATATTTAAAATACAAATTTAATTATTATCTTGTTCATCCCAAAATTGGCTTAAATATGATTGAAGATATTGGCCTTTTCCAATAACTTTTTTATGACTCCAATTTTTAGGAAAAAGCATCTTATATTTATTATGAGAATAGCGATCATCAAAAAGAATAGCTACTCCAATATCGTGATTTGTTCTAATAACTCTTCCAACTGCTTGAATTACTTTATTCATTCCAGGATAAGTATAGGCATAATCAAATCCTTCATTAAATTGATCATCAAAATAATTTCTTAATAATTCATTATATTTATTATATTGAGGCATTGCAACACCGACTATTAGGACACCATTTAACATATCTCCTATATAATCTATTCCTTCACTGAAACTTCCTCCAAGCACGAAAAAAGCAACTCGTGATTTATCACTTAAACAATTAAACTCATTTAGCATTTCTTTTCTTTGCTTCATCGACATATTTCTAGTTTGAATTAGCATTTCATAATCTTCGGTATTAAACTGCTTTAACACCATATTTAGATACACATATGAAGGAAAGAATATTATGTAGTTCCCAATTTTTGTTTCAGCTAAGGCATATATCGAGTCTATTATATTATCAATACTTCTATCTCTATCTCGGTATCTCGTACTAGTTGTATCATCAATAAACAGCCCGAGATGAGATTGTTTAAACGGTGAAGGTATACTGATGGTTTTACCTTCACCATTAGTTATTAACTTAACATAATAATCAATAGGTGATAAAGTTGCACTGAATAAAACAGTACCACTAACTCTGCTTTTAATAGTATCTAAAATATATTTAGATGCATCTAAACAAGATAAAGTTATAATAATATCATCATCAACAGCTTGAACAATAAATCGATAATTATCGTTATAAAATTCACTTATTCTCACGAATTGAATTAATTCGAAATAGCCATCTAATACTTTATCTCGATTAAGAAATTTTTTCTTTTCAGAAAGGATTTTTTCGATTTTTTTATTGAGACCTTCCATAATACTAATTAACTCGATATCAAGATTATCTTGATAGTAAAATTTAATTTTTTCAACTTCATTAATAATTGTAAATTCATCAATATATTTAAGCAGCTTATTAACCTTGCTTCTTATGGAAGGTTTTACTTTGTTGGCTGCCTTTCTTAGATTTACCAGAGACTTTTTACTAAGTGAACTTGAGTACATATTTCTAGTTCGGTCAACCATGTTGTGTGCCTCGTCAATTAAGAGTTTAGGAGTGTAATAATCATCTTCAAAATATCTTATTAAATGGACTCTTGGATCAAAAGCATAATTATAATCACAAATTACAACATCAGAATAATTTGATATTTCTAAACTAAATTCATGAGGACAGATCGAATGATAGATTCCATATTCTTTAATTATTTTCATATCATATACATCATTATGAACAAAGATATCATTAACAGCTTCACGTAAACGATTAAAAAATCCTTTACTATAAGGGCAAATATCGGGATCGCAATCTACTTTATCCATTAAACACATTACTTCCTTTGAGTTAATAACAGTTGTTTTACATATTAAGCCATTTTCTTTTAATAAGTTAACTGTATCAACAACAATCTTTTTCCCAGCATTTTTAGCAGTTAAGTAAAATATTTTTTCTTTTTCATTTTTTATTGTTTTTAAAGCAGAATATAAACTACCTACCGTTTTCCCTATCCCAGTTGGTGCTACACTATACAAAATATCCTTTTTAATCAATGTTTGATAAACTGCGCCCATAAACTTATATTGTCCTTCTCGATACTCTTCAAAAGGAAATACTAGCCCCTCAATTGATTTTAGTTTCTCTGACTGATGTTGGTTATATATTATAAGCCATTTTGTGTATTCTATAATTGTATTAGAAAAGAATTTATGTAATTGCGATAAATTATATCTTTTATTAAAAGACTTTGTTTCATACCCCTCAACTGCGATATAAGTTAATCTAACATTAATTGATTTTAATTCATTATTCAAAGCAAAAATGTAAGCATACATTTTAGCTTGCATTAAGTGTTCTGGTCTTGTATCAATCTCCATTAGTTCTAAATCAATTTTTGTGCTTTTAATTTCTTCTATAATATATTTGTTATTTTCAATTAGAAGTCCATCCATTCTCCCAGTAATATGAAAACTATATTCCCCATACTCAAAAATGGTTTCTAGAAAAACCTCTTTTTTATCTTCTTCTTTATACTTGCGTTGAAGAAAGTTGTGAGCTTCAATACCTTCTAAAGCTCTCTTGTTAGATTGGAATTCACTCGTTAAATCCCCGCCACTGTGTATAAACTTTACAATATCTTTTGCGGTAATTTTAATGTTTTTCATAATATCACCATCTCTATTATAACAAAAAAAGGAAAAATATTTCAATGTCATTAAGTTAAGAAAAACAAGAGAGATCTTCCCACACATGATGTGAGGGGGTCTTTTTTATTTTGATATATTTCGCCTTTTTTTGAAGTTTTTTTCAAAAAAAGACTTGACAAAGTTGGTAAAATTTGCGGC
>JAUVLT010000013.1 GCA_030600605.1 Mycoplasmatota bacterium | reverse complement strand
TTCTTGGGTAATACGAACCATTGTTCGTAAATTTACCAAGCTAACAAGGCTGTCCCAGCCTCTTGTTTTATAAGGTTTGTATAGTGAATACGTAATCCTTCATAGGCGATATTAGAAGCTGCATTAATATCTCTGTCTATTATGTTTCCACATTCACATTTATATGTTCTCTCAGAAAGAGCTAGTTTCTCTTTCTTATTACCACAGACACTACATATTTTACTTGATGCATAATATTTATTAACTTTGATGAGGGATTTTCCCTCATCTTTTGTTTTATATGATATGTAGTTAAGTAGCTTGCTGTAGCTATTATCATTAATCTTAAGACTGAAACGTTTATTCTTCATCATTTCTTTTAAGTCTAATGATTCTACACAAATTACATCATAATCATTAACTAACTTCCTTGATAACTTATGATGAAAGTTATTCTTTTGATTTGATATCTTCTCATATGCTCTAGCTACTTTAATTCTTTGTTTCTTACGATTGTTGCTGCCCTTCTTTTTATGTGAAAGTCTTCTTTGTTCTAAGGCTAGTTTACCTAATGAACTTTTAAGATATTTAGGATAGTTGGCTTTCCTACCTAAATGATCTATGTATAAGTTATTAAGTGAAAAATCTAAACCTATTATGTTAAGGATCTTCTTATCTATATTAACTATCTCTTCTTCATATTCTATTCAAAGAGATACATAATCTTTGCTTGATGCACTTCTTGATACTGTGACAGCTTTAATAATAGCCCCATCAGGTAATTCTCGATGTTTCTTCATTTTAACTAACCCTACCTTAGGAATTCTTATTTTGCTTCCTTCAATTCGGATATTATTATTGGTTGTATGTGATGTATAAGATTGTTTACTATCATCTTTAGTTTTAAATTTAGGATATCCATGAGTACCTTTGAAGAAGTTTCTAAAGCTGTCATTTACAATTTGACACTCACTTGCTAATGCTTGTGAATCAACCTCTTTTAAATATTGATATGATACTTTATGGACAGCTGGTGTTCGACAAGTATGAGATCTAAGTAACTTAGGATAATCTTTATATAACTCATATATTACTTTTTTTTCATTTAGATATAGATTATGAACCTTACGAGCACATCCGAAAGTCATGTTGATTAAAAGTGTTTGAGCTTCATTTGGATATATTCTATATTTATATCCTTTTCTTCTAATCTCTTTCACTATTAATTACCTGCTTTCTATAAAAAAATGTTGTACCAAAAAGAACTTTAAAACTATGATTAGGCTCACAGGTTATATTCTCGGCACAACGTAATATCATTAATCATTTATACTTATATTATATCATATTATGGCTAAGCTAATGTGTATTTCTTGTGAAATATATTGAAAAAAAGCGAACCAAAAAAATAAGTTCAATTCATCCCTCCACTTAACTTATGTTTGAAATGGGGGTCTTCTTGAACAAAAACGATAAAACACCTTAAAAGGTGTTTTTATTACATTATAGGCCTGTTTTTACAAGCGCTTTCAAAAACTTTTCAAAAAAACTTGATTTATATTATATAATAGGTATAATATTATATGTATTTAAGAAAACTATTTATACGAATCGAGGCTGACTATTATGAATATAATCTTAAAAAGAGAATTGATCTCGATACAAAATCAAGGCGTTTTAGTTTTAAGCGACCTTTGTTTATTATTCTCGAAAAATACAATCTAAAATAGGATGATTATCTAATAAAGATAAGCATCCTTTTATCATATTGGAGGATTTTTATGAAAACAGTTGTTATTGGTGTGATTGGTGCAGATGTTCACGCAGTAGGAAATAAGATTATTGACTATGTATTATCAGAAAACGGATATAATGTTGTAAATATCGGTGTTTTATCTTCACAAGAAGATTTTATCAATGCTGCCATTGAAACAAACGCTAAAGCAATCTTGATTTCTAGTCTTTACGGACACGGAGAAATGGATTGTCGTTTTATGAGAGAGCAATGTGAAGAAGCTGGATTAGAAAAAATCAAACTTTATGTTGGTGGAAATATAGTTGTTGGAAAACAAAACTTTAAAGACGTTGAAAAACGATTCAAAAAAATGGGATTTGATAGAATTTACCCCCCAGGTGTTAAAATCGAGGAAGCTCTTGAGAATTTGAAGGAGGATATCGGTATTTGATGAAACCTTATCTTTTAGTTGATTTTGGATCAACGTACACAAAAATCATTGCAGTTGACTTGGAAAATAATTATGTTATCGGTACTTCCAAGGCAACAACTACAGTAACAACAAATGTTCTTGATGGATATGACAAAGCATTTGAAAGATTGTTGCGTAATCATCCTGAAATTAAAGAATGTAATATTTCAGGATTTTCAGCTTGTAGTAGTGCAGCTGGTGGATTAAAGATGGCTGCAATTGGACTTGTTGAAGAATTAACTGTTGAAGCTGCAAAAAGAGCATGTCTTGGAGCTGGAGCAATAGTTAATTTAGTATTTTCACATCATATGACAAAGAGAGAAGTTAAAAAGCTCGTAGACACAGATATTGATATTATATTATTAGCTGGTGGGACTGATGGTGGAAATAGTGAATGTATAATTCATAATGCGAAAAAATTAAGAGATGCAAAAATTAGTGTTCCAATAATTGTTGCTGGAAATAAAGATTCTGTTGATGAAATCGAAGATATTTTTGAAAATACGGATATTGAGTATTATATCGTTGCTAATGTTATGCCACAACTTAAAAAACTTGATGTTAAAGAGGCAAAAAATATTATTAGAAAAATATTTATTGATAAAATAATTGAAGCAAAAGGAATAAAAAAAGCTGCTGAAAAACTAGGCGAGGTTATTATGCCTACTCCTGAAGCTGTTTTACTTGCTGCTGAATTATTATCACAAGGATTTGAAAATGAAGAAGGATTTGGAGAATTAATGGTAATAGATATTGGCGGAGCTACCACAGATGTTCATACGATTGGTGAAGGATTCCCAAAAAGAACAGAAGTAATAATGAAAGGCCTTCAAGAACCTTTTGCTAAAAGAACTGTTGAAGGTGATCTTGGTATGAGATATAGTGCAAATGCTTTATTAAGTCTTGTATCAGATTTTGAATTTAGAAAATATTTTGAAGAAGATGACAAATGTAACCATAATATAGCTAAGTCTTTAGAAAGACGAAGAGAGAATATTGATTTTATTCCTGAAACTAAAGATGAAGAGGAATTTGATAAAGCAATTGCTAAAATCTGTTGTGATGTTTCAATTAGTAGACATGTTGGACATGTTGAAGTAGTTCATACACCGTTAGGTAATATGTATTATCAAACAGGAAAAGATTTATCAGATATTAAATATGTTATTGGAACGGGCGGAGTACTAATTAATAACTCTGATGCAAAAAATATTTTACGATCTGTTAATAAAAAATCGAATAAGAAATTAGAGCTTAGACCAAACAATCCATCAATCTTGATTGATCGAAGTTATATTTTAGCTGGGATGGGATTGTTATCACAAAAATACCCTAAAAAAGCATTAAAACTAATGAAACAATACTTACTATAAGGAGATATACAAGATGGTTAAAAATGAAAAAATGTCCATGGAAGAGTTCTTGGAAATTAGAGAAGAAGTTTTATTACAATGGCCTACAGGAAATCATCCAGCTCTAAACTTAGAAGAATCAATAAAGAGGCTAAAGAGCGTCCCTCCTCACAAAAATTTTGCGATGAAATTGAGAAAAGCAAAAAAAGAAGGAGTAACGCTTATTCAACCACGTGCAGGAGTTGCTCGTCTTAATGAACATATCGAATTATTACAATATTTAGAAAAATACGGGCAAGCTGACTTCTTGCCTTCTACTATAGATTCGTATACTAGACATAATCGTTATGAAAATGCAGAAGATGGAATTAAAGAATCCGAAAAGCAAGGACGTTCATTATTGAATGGATTTCCAGCAGTAAATCATGGAGTAGATGGATGTTCAAAAGTTTATGAAGCAGTAAATGTACCTTTACAAGCAAGACACGGTACACCTGATGCTAGATTATTATCTGAAATTATTAATGCATCAATGTGGACTTCTAATGAAGGCGGAGGAATATCTTATAATATACCCTATTCTAAAACAATAAGTTTAGAGGACACAATAAAATATTGGCAATATGTTGATCGACTTGTTGGATATTATTACGAAAATGGAATTGAATTAAACCGTGAACCATATGGACCTTTAACGGGAACTTTAGTACCACCATCAATTTCCAATACTGTTGCAATTATTGAAAGTATATTAGCTGCCGAACAGGGTGTTAAGAATATATCTGTTGGATATGGTCAAGGTGGAAACATTGTCCAAGATGTAGCTGCACTTAGAGCACTTGAAGAACAAACAAATTATTATTTAAAGCTATTTGGATATGAAGATGTTTTTATAACAACAGTGTTCCATCAATGGATGGGAGGATTTCCAAGTAATGAGGCAGATGCGATGGGATTAATTTCATATGCAAGTACAGTTGCCGGACTTGGAAACGCTACAAAAATGATTACAAAGACAACTCATGAATCAGAAGGTATTCCAACAAAAGAAGCTAATGTACAAGGATTACGTGCTTCTAAAATGGTTGTAAATCTATTAAAAGGTCAACGAATGCCAGATTCAAAAGAGTTGCAAGAAGAGATTAATCAAATAAAAAAAGAAGTTGATTCTCTTATTAGAGCAATTGTAAAAGTGGGAAAAGGAGATATCGCTCAAGGAGTAGTAAACGCCTTTAAAGAGGGACTAATCGATATACCATTTGCACCGAGTGAGTTAAACAATGGGAAAATACTTCCAGCTAGAGATATTGATGGGAAAATAAGAATACTAGCACTCGGGAATATTGCTTTCACGGATGAAATTAAAGAATTTCATCGTGCAAAACTTGAAGAGCGAGCTAGAATACAAAAACGTGAATTATCTATTCAGATGACAATTGATGATATTTATGCAATATCTGAAGGTGTCTTAGTAGGTACTACTAAAGATTAGAGGAGAAGACAATGAAGATTAAAGATATTATATGTTCTGAATCACTTACTGGTTTTTATTTTGATGATCAAAAAGCAATAAAGGCAGGTGCGAAACAAGATGGATTAAGATATACTGGAAAACCTGTTACTCCTAAGTTTTCTTATATTAGACAAAAAGGAGAGGCTGTTTCTATTATGATAATTTTAGAAGATGGTCAAGTTGCTTTGGGAGATGCAGCTGCTGTTCAATATAGTGGAGCTGGTGGGAGAGATCCTTTATTCTCAAGTAAAGACGGAATTGCTGAAATTCAGAAATATGTTAAACCACTTTTAATTGGTAGAGATATCTCTACTTTTAAAGAATTGGCTATTGAGATAGATTCATTAAAGATTAATGGGAAGTTAATTCATACAGCTTTACGTTATGGAATAACTCAAGCTTTATTAGATGCTACTGCAAAAGCTAATAAAATGACAATGGCTGAAGTGGTAAGAAAAGAATATAACATTGATAATCAAGAATATCATCGTATTCCATTATTTGCACAGTGCGGAGATAATCGTTATTCAAATGTTGATAAAATGATTATTAAAAGAGTAGAGGTTATGCCTCATGCTTTAATTAACAACATTGAAACAAAACTTGGCTTTCATGGAGAAAAATTAAAAGAATATATATCATGGCTTAGATGGAGAGTCCAATATTTAAGTTTTGATAAAAGCTATGCACCAATATTCCATATTGATGTTTACGGTACTATTGGAATCATATTTGATAACGATATCAAACAAATCTTTGAGTATTTAAAAGAATTAGAAGCAGCTGCACATCCTTTTACATTACGAGTTGAAGGCCCAGTTGACGCAGGTAATAGAGAAGACACTATGATTGCTTTAAAAGAGATTACTAAAATGATTAATGAAAACAATTGTACAGTTGAAATTGTCGCAGATGAATGGTGTAATACATTTGATGATGTTAAATTTTTTGCGGATAATAATGCTGGACATATGCTTCAAATAAAAACTCCTGATTTAGGAGGAGTTAACAATATTATTGAAGCACTATTATATTGTAAAAATAGAAATATTGGGGCTTATAGTGGGGGAACATGTAACGAAACTAATATTAGTGCCGAAGTAACTACAAATATTGCTATTGCTTGTGAAGCCAAGCAATGTTTGGCAAAACCAGGAATGGGAACTGATGAAGGTATTATGATTGTAAATAATGTTATGAATCGAACATTAGCTTTAATAAAAAGATAGGATTGATTTTATGAAAACAAGTGCAGGATCTCTTGAATCAAGTGATTGTTTAATTACAATCTCGGATTCAAATAAATTAGAAATTACAATTGAAAGTGTAGTATTTGATCAATTTGGTGATCAAATACAAGCAGTAATAGAAGAAACTTTAAAAGAACACAATATAACAAAACTTTTTGTTCAGTGTTTTGATAAAGGAGCACTTGATTATACAATAAAATCAAGACTAGAAACAGCGATAAAAAGAAGAGGTGAGAATCTTGAGTAGAAGTTATTTGTTTATACCTGGAAATACTCCATCAATGATTCAAAATCTTGATGTTTTTGATAGCGATGCTATCATAATTGATTTTGAAGACTCTGTAACTGTTTTTGAAAAAGATTCTGCAAGAATACTTATTAATAATTTCTTGAAAAAGTATTCATATAATGAAGTAGAAATCTATGTTAGAATCAATAGTGCTGATAGCCCTTATTTTGGAGATGATGTTAGTTCACTACATAATTTAGATATCACAGGGTTTGTTTTGCCTAAAGCAAGTGTAGAAGGCATTAGAGAACTATGTAAGTTATCTGATAAAGCAATTATTCCGATTATTGAATCACCATTGGCTCTACTTCGAGTTGAAGATATTGCCAAAGAAAAAAATGTCACAGCTCTATTGCTTGGAGCTGAGGATTACACAAAAGAACTAGGAATAAAAAGAACATTAGAAGCAACTGAAATATTTTATGCTAGAAGTATAATTGCTATTACTGCAAATGCTTATGGATTAGATGCAATTGATACACCATATACTAATAAAGATAATGAAGAAGGATTGTTAATAGATGCAACTAATGCTAAGAATTTAGGGTTTACTTCTAAATCATTAATCCATCCTAATCAAGTCGAAATTATTAATCAAGTATTTGCTCCATCTTTAGAAGAAATAACTGAAGCTAGAAGAATTATTAAAAAAAGTGAAGGTTCTAGCAAAGGGGCATTTAGTTTAGATGGAAAAATGATTGATTTACCAATTATTGAGAAAGCTAAAAAAGTCTTAGAGAAGGCTAAAAAATATAATTTGTAGGTGATTTTATGAAGCAACATAGTAGACAAAATATAAAAGTCATCAATAGCATTGATGAACTTTTTACTATGATTGATATTTCTGAGAATAGAAATATCAGTTTTCATCATCATCTGCGCAATGGGGATTATGTTTTAAATTATGTCTTGGATAAGTATAAAAGAGAAAATATTAATAATATTAATTTATTTCCTAGTGCCATTTTCCCTAGTTATACAAGTATTTTAGATTTGATTAAGAATAATCAAATCAATAATATTACAACAAATTATATTAATGGACCTGTAGCTGAGTATATAACAATGAATGGTCTTTTAGGAAAACTTATCATGCAGACACATGGAGGTCGAGCTCGTAGTATTATTGAAGGTAGAAATATTATTGATATAGCTTTTATCGCAGCTCCTTATGTTAATACCTTTGGAGATGCAGTTGGTTATCTTGGGAAAAGCAAATGTGGTAGTTTAGGATATTGTATACCTGATAGTATTCATGCTAAGATTAAAGTGCTGGTTACTGATAACTTAGTTGATGAAAAAATCATAAATCCAGAAATTATAGGTAAGAATATTGATTATATTTTGCTAGTTGACAAAATCGGAGATACTAAAGGAATTGTATCAGGTACAACAGAAATAACGAAAAATCCTATTGGTGTTAAGATTGCTAAAAATACATCTGTTTTATTAAATGAATTAGGACTTATAAAAAACGGGTTCTCGTTTCAAAGTGGAGCTGGATCAGTAAGTTTGAGAGTTACTAAAGATGTTAAAGATATTATGATAAAAGAAAATATTAAAGCTAGTTTTTTTAGTGGAGGTATTACTAAATATCATGTTGAAATGCTAGAAGAAGGACTTGTAGAAAGATTATATGATGTTCAGTGTTTTGATTTAGAAGCAATTGAATCATTAAATAGAAATGCTAACCATATTGCAATTAGCTCTTCAAGATATGCCAATCCTAATAATGTCAATCAGATAATTAAGGATTTAGATATTGTTATACTTGGAGCTACTGAAATTGATTATAATTTCAACGTGAATGTTACAACAGATTCTCATCAAATGTTAATTGGTGGGAGCGGGGGACATAGTGATACAGCTAGTGAATCTAAAATTTGTGTTATTGTATCTCCTCTTATTAAGGGAAGAATTCCAGTTATTAAGGAAGTTGTTACTACGAAAACAACTTTAGGTAAAAATATTGATTGCTTAGTAACTGAAAGAGGAATAGCTATAAATCCTTTAAGAGTAGATTTGATTGAGAAATTAAAAGATACAAAATTAAAAATTTATCCTATCAAGGAATTAGCACAAATTGCTTATAATTTTACTAATATTCCAAAAGATACAATTAAACGTGATATTATAATAGGTGAAGTAGAAGATCTCACTTATGAAATTATCGATCATATATATAAGAAATAAGAGGTGATTAAATGTTTCAAATAAAAGAAGTGATTATAGATGAAGAAAGAGATTTGTTAATCTCATTTTTAAACAAACATAATTTAGATTACGAATATGATATTACTTACTCGATATTAGTTTATGATGAAGATGTCTTGATAGCGACGGCCTCACTTGCTAATAGTGTTATGAAATGTTATTTAGTTATTAAAGAATACAACGGCCAAAAAGTTACTAACTTAATGTTTTCACACTTAGTAAATGTTCTTAATCAAAAAAATATTTTTCATTATTTTGTTTACACAACTCCAAATAATGAAAAGATTTTTACTAGTTTGAATATGAAAAAAATTGTTGAAACTATGAATACTATCTTACTTGAAGGCGGAGATGAAATAAATAACGTTTTAACTAATCTTAAAAAGGAATACTCAATAAGCGATAATAAAAAAGCATCAGTTATTATTAATGCTAATCCAATGACACTGGGTCATTTGTATTTAATAGAAACAGCCGCAGATGAAAATGATGAAGTAATTGTATTTGTCGTTAGTGAAGACTTATCAAGTTTTCCTTATGCAGATCGTTTTGAGATAATTAAAGAAGCAACAGCACATCTTAAAAACGTAACAATTTTACCAACTTTATCATATTTAGTGTCAAAGATTACTTTTCCTAAATATTTTTTGAAAGAAGATCAACTTATTAAAGATGAACAAACATTAGTAGATGTACTTATTTATAAAGAATATTATAAAAAAATATTTAATATAACTAAAAGATACTTAGGAGAAGAACCATTCTCATTTAATACAGATAAATATAATAAAGTTTTAAAGACTTATTTAAGTAACCATATTAAGATTGTTAAAAGAAGAAAAGTAGGGTCAGAAATAGTTAGTGCATCTCTTGTAAGAAAATTAATTAAAGCTAACAAAATAAATAAAATTAAAAAATACGTTCCTGAAGCGACATATAATTATTTAAAAAGTGAAAAGGGGCAAGTGGTAATTAAAAAAATTAAAGAAGGAAAACTAGGTAGACATTAGTGTCTTTAATACTAGAAGCAAGAGAGAAAAGAGCTACTCATATTAATGAGTTAATGAAAGAATATAGATATAAAACAATTATCATCTTAAAATCTAATGTTCCAGGTGCTGAAAAAAATCCTAAAAGATTAAAGTTTATTTGTAATCTATATGATTTATTGATTCAAAAGGAATTAAAGAAAAAAATTACTATAAAGCAAAATGTTGAATCATTGGATGGAAATTATGTTTATTATGTTGTGGAAGAAGAAGGAAATATCGTTAAGGAAAAAGCAATCTTGATTGAAGAAGCAAATGTACTAGGTAAATTAGTTGATATTGATGTTTATAATGAAATGTCAATTACAAGAAGTACATTAGAATGTGAAATGAGAAAATGTTTAATTTGTGATAACTATTCACATATATGTGTTCGTAACCAAACTCATACTCAAGAAGAATTATTTACCAAAATTGATGAGATTACAGAAGATTATTTAGTAGAACACATACTGAATAAAACAATTAAGTGTATTTATTATGAACTTGATTTATATCCTAAATTTGGACTTGTATCTAGTCATGATAGTGGAGTACATAAAGATATGGACTTTCAAACTTTTATTAATAGTACTTTTGCGATTAAGCCATATTTAAAAGAATATATATTATATGGTCTAAAAGATATAAATGATCCTAAATTATTAATACAGATTGGGATAAGAGCTGAAAAAGCAATGTTTGCTGTGACAAATAATGTTAACACTCAAAAAGGATTAATATTTATTCTTGGAATCTTTTTACCTGTTCTGTCAAAAGCTATTCGCAATAACTTAGGACAAGCATATATAAAAGAAGAAATAAAAAAGATTAGCAAACAAATAATTGGAGATTATTATTTAAATGTTTCTAATAAAGCAAATAAAACACATGGTGATTTAGTGTATCTTGATTACAATTTAAAGGGAATAAGAGGAGAAGCACTGAATGGACTAGAAATAGTCTTTGATATACCTAGCTATAAGGATAGACCTGCTGGATACATTCATTTAGAGTATCTAATTCATATTATGAGTCTTTTAGATGATACGACTATTATTCATAGGACTAATCTTCAAACTTTAAAAAATATAAAACAGACAATGGGAGAATTAGTTAAAATTGGTGGATATACAAATAACATTGCTTTAGTGGCTAATTTGACAAATGAGTATATTGAGAAAGATATATCTCCTGGTGGGAGTGCAGATATGCTTGTAGTTAAAATTATTTATGAAGAATTAAAATACTTATTAAGATAGTGAAAAATCAAATAAAAATAACCCTCGTTTTAACGAAGGTTATTTTTTAAATATTTGATACCTTGATAAGAATTTTTACTTCTTAGCAATTTGTCTATTTCATTCATAACAACAAACTTTTTCAAACTCCATTGTGGTTCAATCAATAATTCTTTTGGGGCATCACCAGTTAATCGATGGATTATAATATTTGGATTTAAAATCTCAATCTGAGCTACAGTTATATCGACATATTCCTCAAGTGTTAACATTTTGAATGGGGTTTTTAAATACATATTTCCTAATTTAGTATTTTTTATTAAATGTAATAAGTGTATTTTGATACCTTGAATATTTAATTTGTTTAAGTGTTTAACTGTAGCTAACATATCTTCCTTAGTTTCAATATGAAAGCCGTTAATGATATGAACAACAACTTCAATATTTCTTTTTCTGAGTTCTTTAACAGCTTCATCAAAACATTTTAATGAGTGGCCTCTATTTATAAAAGTGGATGTTTCATCGTGTATTGATTGCAATCCTAATTCTATTTGAAGATAAGTTTTTTCATTTAACTCAGATAGCAAATCATAAATTTCTTCATTAAGAGCATCACATCTAGTTCCGATACTTAGTCCGATTATTTTGTCATCTAATGAAAGTGCGGTTTCATATAAGTATCTTAGTCTTTTTACTGTACCGTAGGTATTTGTGTTTGCTTGAAAATAAGCAATGTATAATCCATCATTCCATTTATTATGCATCATCTTTTTCACCTGTTCAAATTGATCTTTAAGGGAAAGAAGTTTATTGCCTGCATAGTCACCACTACCTGATTCGCTACAATAGATACAACCACCATATCCGCTTTTCCCATCTTTATTTGGGCAAGTAAAATTACCATTTAGTGGTATTTTAAAAACCTTTTTACCAAACTTGTAACGATAAAAAGCATTTAATGTATTATAGGGTTTCTCTTTAGTCATTAAGTTCATCTAAATCACCTAAATATATTTTAACACATATTAGTAAAAAGACATTAATATATGTTATAATAACGAAAGGTGATAATTATGTTTAAACGCGTTAGAGATTCCTTAGTTTATCCAAAAGAAATACTAAAATACAGAAAAGATTCAATCTTTTTTGTGTTATTTTATTTAGTATTTTTTGCGATATTACTATCGACAAAATCGACAATTGACGTAATAAAATATGATGGATTATCAGAAGAATACAAAACTAGCATAATTGAAAAAATGACTGTTGTTAATCAAGATTGTGAATTAGTAAGTGCAAAATTGGTATGTGATGGCAACTATTTGATTAAATTATATGAGGAACCGATATTTACAATTTATTTAGATTCGAGTAATGAAATCGATTATTCTGAATACCCGAGTAATGAATACACGATTATTATTCATGATGAAGATATTAATTTTTACTTATATGGAATTAGTACTTTACAACTCCCACTAAGTGATCTACCTGCTTCTATTCATAATCTAGATTTTGACGATCAAGTTAATAACCCAACAGTTTTTTACGATAACTTGTTTGAGGGAATTGATGAACTAGTACTTGATTATAAAATTATTTGGGGATCAATGATGGTATTTATTGAAATAATAATTAGTATTTTATTTTATTTAATTTTCGTTTTAGTTAGTGCCTGGTTTCTGAAAAGAAGATATCCGGTTATTCCTTTTAAACAAACCTTTACAATGATAACCTATTCTTCAACATCACTATTTATCATTTTAACATTTTATTATATGCTTGAACTTAGCTTATTTATAATTATCATTTTATTAATAGTATCGTTTAGACAAAACGGTATAATGAGTAGAGAAATAGAGAAAAGACTCAAAAAAAAATCTTGATATAATAATATTGCTATGTTATCATACCTTTAGATAAAACGAAGAACTAGAAGTAGTAATAATTGGTTTATTTGAAGAGACCTAATGGTGCTGAAAATTAGGAATAAACGATTATGAATTAGTCTAGGGAGTTACTTAGGTGCAGCATGTAAGCTTGAGTCGTATTCCTGCGTTAAAGGAATTGAGAGCTAGTTTTATAAAACTAGAACCAAGGTGGTACCGCGGAGATATATTCGTCCTTATTTTTAAGGGCGATTTTTTAATTTTAAAGGAGTGAAACTAATGAATTATAACCACAAAGAAATAGAAAAGAAATGGCAAGATCATTGGTATGAAAATAAACGTTTTAAAGCCGTTGATTTTAGTGATAAACCGAAATACTATTCTTTAGTAGAGTTTCCTTATCCATCAGGAAAAGGAATGCATGTTGGGCATATGAGAGCGTACTCTAGCCTTGAGATAGTTGCTCGCAAAAGAAGAATGGAAGGATATAACGTATTATTTCCGATTGGATTTGATGCTTTTGGTCTTCCTACAGAAAATTACGCTATTGAAACAGGAATTCATCCTCGAGTATTAACTGATAATAACATTAAAGTTTATACTAAACAGTTAAAACAAGGTGGTTTTAGTTTTGATTTTGATAGAGTAGTTGATACTACTGATGAAGGTTATTATAAATGGACCCAGTGGATATTTGTTCAATTATTTAAAAAAGGACTCGCTTATCGAGATAAAACGTATATTAATTTCTGCCCTAGTTGTAAGGTTGTTCTTTCGAATGAAGAAAGTCAAGGTGGAAAGTGTGATCGTTGCAACACAGTTGTAGTCCAAAAAGAAAAAGATGTTTGGTTTTTAAAGATTACAGATCATGCAGAAAGGTTGCTTGATGGATTAAAAGAACTAGATACATTACCACGTATTAGAACCGAACAAGAAAACTGGATAGGCAAATCAACTGGTGCTCATGTTGATTTTAAAGTAAAAGGTACGGATGAATCGATGATGGTGTTTACAACAAGACCCGATACTTTATTTGGAGCCACATTTATGGTAATTGCTCCTGAACATGAAATGATTGAAAGACAGAAAGCTAAAATTAGTAATTTAGAAGAAATATATAAATATAAAGAAAAAGCTAAGCTTAAAACTGAATTTGAAAGAGTAGAATTAGCTAAAGATAAAACCGGTGTTAGAATTAATGGGCTAGTAGCAATTAACCCAGTAAATAATAAAGAGATTCCTATTTTTGTAGCAGACTACGTTATGATAGGCTATGGAACAGGAGCTATAATGGCGGTACCGGGACACGATACAAGAGATTATGAATTTGCTACAAAATACAATTTGGATATAATCGAGGTAATCTCAGGAGGAGATATTAGTAAAGAAGCTTATACTGATTCTCAAGAGGGTATACTAGTAAATAGTGGAATTATTAATGGGATGAGAGTTCCAGAAGCAATTTCTAAGATTATTGAATTTTTAGAAGAGAAAAAAATAGGAACAAAAGCAATAAACTATAAAATGAAAGATTGGGCATTTAATCGTCAAAGATATTGGGGAGAACCTATTCCAATCATTCATTGTCCTAAATGTGGGATGGTACATGTTCCAGAGGAAGATTTACCAGTTGTTCTTCCTAAAGTTAAAATATTCGAACCAAGTGATGAAGGAGAGAGTCCTTTAGCTACAATAAAAGAATTTATTAATGTTACTTGTCCGAAATGTGGAACAAAAGCAAAAAGAGAAACAGATACAATGCCACAGTGGGCCGGGTCTAGTTGGTATTTCCTTAGATATACAGATCCTAATAATAGCGATAAACTAGCTGATTTTGATAAACTTAAATACTGGATGCCCGTAGATTGGTATAATGGTGGAATGGAACATGTTACTAGACACATTATCTATTCAAGATTTTGGCATCAATTTCTTTATGATATTGGTATTGTTCCAACAGTTGAACCTTATAAAAAAAGAACTGCTCAAGGACTTATTTTAGGACCTGACGGTGACAAAATGAGTAAATCGAAAGGGAACATTATAAACCCTAATGATATTATTGAAAAATATGGAGCAGATACTCTTCGTCTTTACATATTGTTCATTGGAGATTATGAACAATCTACACCTTGGAATGAAAATGGTGTAAAAGGCTCAAAAAGATTTTTAGATAAACTTGCTAGACTTGAAGACAAAGTAAGTGAAATAAAAAATGATGATTACCAAACAATTCTTCATAAAACAATTAAGATGGTAAATGATGATATTGAAAATGTAAAATTTAATACAGCGATTGCTAAACTTATGAGTTTGGTTAATGAACTTTCCAAAGCAACTCATGTTTTTACGAAGGATTTTGAGATAGTTCTTAAAATTATCTATCCATTTGCTCCGCACATTTGTGAAGAGCTATGGGAAAGACTTGGTCATAGTGATGACATGGTAAATGCATCATGGCCACACCATGATGAAGCTAAATTAGTAGAAACAACAATTGAGATGGTGGTCAGTATAAACGGTAAGGTTAGAGATAAAATAATACTGCCTTTAGATACACCAAAAGAGGAAATAATTACTCTTGCTAAGGCAACTAATAAAATAAAAGCTTTACTAGAAGGTAAAAAAATCATAAAAATAATTGTTGTACCTAATAAATTAGTAAATATTGTTATGTGAAACACTTCTTAGGAAGTGTTTTTTTTGTTTCTTATAAAGAAGAAACAAAAATCTTTTGTGTCGGTTTTTCTGATTTCATATTATTGGAATTTTGGAAATAACCATCATAATGACACTTAGATTTTGCTATTGATTTTTTTACTTGTGAAAATGGTTTCAAAAGAGTAAAGTGTAACTTTTATGATAATGACTATTTAGCCTTATTAGGTCTTTTATCAATACGGCGCTATATTAATGCGTTTAGAAAAAAAACCGAATAAATTTAGTTAAAAAGTTGAAAATACAATATATAAATGGTATAATATTTTATGTAAAAACGCTTTCATTACGACAGTGTTAACTTTACTATTAAAGGAGGGAGGAAATTCCAATTTTTTTTGTGTGATTTCCTACTAATATTATGAAAAGAATTACAATTATTTCAGGGCATTATGGAAGTGGAAAAAGTGAAATAAGTGTTAATCTAGCAATTCAGAAGAAAATAGATTACCTTGTTGATTTAGACATCATTAATCCTTATTTTAGATCTCGAAGTTTAGATAAATTGCTTGAAGAAAATAATATTCATTTAGTTGAATCTACTATTAAAGGCATGACAGGTAGTGATTTACCTTATATTTCTGGTGAAGGTGTTGTTCCATTTGTTAATTCTAATATTTCTGCAATATATGATTTGGGTGGAACTGAAAATGGTGTGAGAGTATTAATCCAGTTTTTAGATAGGTTAAAAGATATAAATGAAATCGATTTTTTATGTTCGGTTAATATCTTTAGGCCTGAAACTAGCGATGCAAAGAAGATATTACAAACTATTTCAATGTATGAAGCTGTAACCCAATTAAAAGTGACCGGATTGATAAATAATACTAACTTAATTGGTGAAACAACAGAAGAAGGAATTATTGAGGGAGAAAGAATTTTATTAGAGGTCAGTAAAAAACTTAAAATACCAATTGTATATACAGTTATTGAAGAAAATAGTAAGAATTATAAATACAAATTTTTAGGCGAAAGACTTGAATTAACAAGATATATTGCTAAAAGATGGCTATAGGAGGAAAAAAATGGCTAAAGGTCGAATAATTATTGACATAGAAAGATGTAAAGGATGTTCTTTATGCATTTCGTATTGTCCAGTTAATATTTTGAAATTAAATGAAACAACTACAAACATTAAGGGCTACACTCCTTTAATGTCTATTGATCCGGACAAATGTATTGGATGTGGTTTCTGCGCAGTTATGTGTCCAGATTCAGTTATCACAGTTGAAAGATTTATTAAGGAGGCAAACTAATGAGTAAAGTACTAATGAAGGGTAATGAAGCAATGGCACTAGCTGCTATTAAAGCTGGTTGTGAGGCTTTTTACGGATATCCTATTACCCCACAAAATGAGCTTCCAGAGTATTTATCAAAACATATGCCGTTATATAATCGTGTATTTGTTCAAGCAGAAAGTGAAATTGCTGCAATAAATATGGTATATGGAGCAGCTGGAGCTGGAGCTAGAGTATTAACATCATCATCAAGTCCAGGAATAGCATTAAAACAAGAAGGAATAAGCTACATGGCTGGTTCTGAACTTCCCGGAGTAATAATTAATGTAATGCGTGGAGGGCCAGGATTAGGTGGAATTCAACCTAGTCAAGCTGATTATAAACAAATTACTAGAGGTGGTGGAAACGGAGATTATTATTTATATTCTCTTGCTCCTGAAACACTTCAAGAAGCTGTAGATCTTATAAAGGAATCATTTGATATAGCTGATTACTTCAGAAATCCAGTAATGATCGCAGTTGATGGACTTATTGGACAAATGATGGAACCAGTAGATTTAGATAGAGAAGTTCCAAAGTGGGATCTCAAGCCAAAAACATGGATTGCTGATGGAAATACCAAAAATCGCAAGAAGAATGTTATTAATAGTTTATATCTAGATCCACAAGATCTTGAAGATCATAATATGAAACTTAAAGAGAAATATGATGAAATGAGAGCCAATCACCAAAGATATGAATTTATAAATATGGAAAATGCAGAAATTGTAATTATTGCTTACGGTAGTGTTTCAAGAATTGCCAGATCTGCAATTGAAATTTTAAGTGAAAAAGGAATTAAGTGTGGAATTCTTAGACCAATTACTATTTTTCCTTATCCCAAAAAAGCATTTAGCAAATTACCATTAACTGTTAAAAATTTATTAGTTGTAGAAATGAGTACTGGTCAAATGTTAGATGATGTAATAATTTCAAACGAACGTGGTCTTCCAATTAGCTTCTTTGGAAGAGTTGGAGGGATTGTTCCAGAGGTAGAAGAAATTGTTGAAAAAGTGCTGGAAATTGTAGGCGGTGAAAAACATGAATAACGTAGAAATTGTTTATAAGAAATCTGAAGGTTTAACAGATAAATATTTAAGTTATTGCCCAGGATGTACTCACGGAATTATTCATAAATTAGTCGCAGAAACATTAGTTGAACTAGATCTTATAGATCGTACAGTTGGAATATCAAGTGTTGGATGTAGTGTATTAAATTATGACTTTTTTACTTGTGATATGCAACAAGCAGCTCACGGTCGTGCACCTGCTGTTGCTACTGGTATTAAAAGAGTTAGACCAAATTCAATTGTTTTCACTTATCAAGGTGATGGAGATTTAGCTTCAATTGGTATTGCTGAAGCTATTCATGCTGCTCATCGTGGCGAAAATATTACAATAGTATTTGTTAATAATGCAATTTACGGAATGACTGGTGGCCAAATGGCTCCAACCACTTTAATAGGCCAAAAAACAACTACATCACCAAACGGACGTGATGCAAAAACTCAAGGATTACCACTCAAAATAGCTGAAATGATGGCTACAATTCCTGGAGCTACTTATATTGAAAGAGTAAGTGTTCATAACCCATCACATGTTAGAAAAGCTAAAAAAGCTCTAATAAAAGCATTTTCTATTCAAATGGAAAACAAAGGTTTTACATTAATAGAATTTATTTCTACTTGTCCAGTAAACTGGGGGATGACTCCAAAAGATGCAGTTGATTGGGCAGTTGATAATATGATTCCTTATTATCCATTAGGAGTGTATAAGGATAAAACGGCAGGTGAGGAAAAATGATTAGTGAAAAAGTAATTATTGCAGGTTTTGGTGGACAAGGTGTTATGCTAATGGGGCAGTTATTAAGTTATACTGCTACAGCAAAAGATCTTAATACATTATGGTTTCCATCATATGGTCCTGAAACTAGAGGAGGTACTGCAAATTGTAGTATAACTATTAGTGAAAGTAATGTTAATAGTCCTGTTATATCAACACCTGATTCAATTATTATTATGAATAAACCATCTTTAGATAAATTTCAACCAAAACTAAAATCAGGAGGACATTTATTTTTAAACACTAGTCTTGTCAAAGATGTTGTGTTGCGTGAAGATGTGAATGTTCATAATGTTGATGCAAATGATATAGCAATTGAACTAGGTAACCTAAAAGTGGCTAACATGGTAATGCTTGGTGCGTATCTTGAGGTTACAAAAGTTTTTGATGCAGAATCAGTTTTAAAAGTATTAAAGAAAAAATTTACCGGATCAAAAGCTTCATTAATTGAAATAAATAAAGAAGCCTTAGAAGCAGGTAAAAAAGCAGTTTTATAAGGAGTTTGATTTGATGTTTCGTAATTTTACTCAAGTAATTGATGATGCAAGAAAATTAGAAACAAAAGATTTAATAATTGTTTGTCCAGAAGATAGAGCAATCTTAATTGCTGCAAACGATGCTTTTCAAATGGGCCTTATTAGGCCTGTTTTGGTTGGTAATAAGAAAAAGATTTTGAAATTATTAATGGAACTTGGCATTCGTAAAACAGGATATGAAATCTATAATGCTGTTGAGAAAAGAGATGCAGCTTTATTAGGTGTAAAGCTTGTATCAAAACAAGAAAGTTCTATTTTAGTAAAAGGAATGCTTCAATCAAGTACTTTACTTGAAGAAGTAGTTAATAAGAAACATGGATTAACGACAAATGATCTTTTATCACATATTGTAGTTTTAGATATTCCTAATTATCATAAGTTACTATTTGTTACTGATTCTGTTATCAATGTTTTACCAACAGAAGAAGAAAAAATAGAAATTATAAAAAATACTTATAATTTTGTCAGTAGTTTAGGAATTTACAAACCTAAACTCGCATTAATATCTGCTATTGACGCTGTTGAAGAACATATTCAATCATCAATAGAAGCTGATAATATAGTTGGCAAATTAAAAAACAATGAAGATTATTATATTGGTGGTCCATTCTCAGTTGATGTTGCTATAAATTACGAATCTGCGAAAACAAAGGGAATTACTAATATAGTCGCAGGAGATGCTGATGTTTTAATATTTCCAAATATAGAATCAGGAAATACATTTTGTAAATCAACTACTTTTTTAGCTAATTCAATACCCGCAGGGATTGTTTTAGGAGCTTCTAATCCAATAGTATTAACAAGTCAATCTGATTCATACAAATCGAAACTTTATTCAATAGCATTAGCTGTTGTGAGCACGGACTTATTATGAAGATATTAGTAATAAACCCAGGCTCAACTTCTACAAAGGTTGCAGTATTTGAAAATTTGGATTTACTAGTTGATAAAACAATAAGACATACATCAAAATCATTAAAGAAATTTGATGAACTTATTGATCAAATTGAAATGAGAAAAAAAGTAGTAATTGATTTTTTAAAAAGTAATAAAATAGAGCTTAGTGAAATTGAAGGTTTTATTGGCCGTGGAGGATTGATGAAACCAGTTAAAAGCGGAATTTATGAAGTAAACAAACTAATGAGAAACGATTTAGGTAGTAATAAATATGGGGAACATGCTAGTAATTTAGGTGGATTAATTGTTTTTGAACTAGCGGAAAGTGTTAATAAAAAGGCATATATAGCTGATCCTGTTGTTGTAGATGAAATGAGTAGTGTTGCTAAAATATCGGGACTTAATGGAATTTCCAGACGACCTCTTTGGCACGCTTTGAACCAAAAAGCAGTTGCTAAGAAATATGCTGAAAAATTAGGATTTAAATATGAAGATATGAACTTAATTGTTGCTCACTTAGGAGGCGGAATCAGTGTTGGTCTTCATAAACTTGGAAGAGTAACAGACGTTAATAATGCTCTTGATGGTGATGGACCATTTAGTCCTGAAAGAACGGGAGGATTACCAGTAGCCGCTGTTTACGAACTTGCTTTTTCAGAGCAGTATACAGAAGAACAATTAAGGAAATTAAATCATGGATTTGGTGGATTAGTATCATACTTAAATACTAATGATGCTGAAAAAGTAGCAGAAATGATTAGTGCTGGGGAAGTATTTGCTGAAAGAGTTATGAAGGCGATGGTTTATCAAATAGTAAAAGAAATTGGGTCTTTATATGCAGTTACTCGTGGGAACTTAGATGCTATCATTATTACAGGTGGATTAGCTTATAATCAATCTGTTTTACAGCCATTACTTGAGTATATTGATCATTTAGGAGAGATTGTTGTTTATCCTGGTGAAGATGAACTAGAAGCATTGGCTTATAATATGTATCAATTATTAACGAATAAAATACAATTGAAGAAATATTAAAAGAGTATGTCTATAATCTAGACATACTCTTTATTTCTAATTAAGAATGTTTTTATTATCAATTATGATGTAAATCAGTAGTCCTACAAAATTTGTCATAAGCAATAATATTACCCAAAATAATTTAGAATTATTATTAATATTTGGATCTTGTATAACATTGATTATTATAATGATTTCCCAAATAAATATAATGAGTGGTACAAGTAATATAAGTAAAAATAATTCCATTTTTCCCCTCCTTTATAAGAATAAGTAACAATAAAAAGTAATTATGTTAATCTTTACTATCAGGATTTCTAATAACCCAAATAACTAAAATAATAATAGCAATAATTACCGGAACAGCTAATAATAAAAGCAATGACATAGTAAACCCTCCTTTAGATATATTATACCATACACAATGCGTTTGTGGTATAATATTTAGGAGGTGATTAAATGGAATACGTTGTTTTTGATATTGAAACTACAGGATTAGATACCTTAGAAGATAGGATAATAGAACTTGGGGCAATAAGGGTAAAAGATGATAAAGTGGTCAGCGAGTTCAATAGGTTAATAAATCCAGGAATAACAATTCCTTTCGAAGTAACTAATATTAACGGAATCTCTAATGAAATGGTAGTTGATGAGGATTATCCTGGAGTTGTTTTGTCAGAGTTTAGTAAATTCATCTTTGGAGTAGATTTTTTAATTGGTCACAACGCGATTAGGTTTGATTATCCCTTTTTGAAAAGTGAATTTCAAAGGAATTTTGTAAAAAGCCCAGATTATTTAGTAAAGGATACAGTAAGAATAGCGAGAGTGAAACTAAGACGAGAATTAAGGAGTTTTACTTTAAAAAACTTAACTCAGTATTATGGTATAATAAATAGAGAGGCGCATCGAGCACTGAGTGATGTTTACGCAACGTATGAATTATATAAAAAACTAAATCAAGAATAAAAAAGAGCACTTCATAAGTACTATATTTATGAGGTGTTTTTAAATGGAAAAATGTAGGATTTGCAATGGTGATCTATATGAAATTATTAGTTTTGAAAATATTTTTAAAAATAAGTATTCTGTTCACACTAAATGTTATGATAGTCTTATATTTAACAATGACAGAATAGTAATTCCTATTACAAACAATATCATCTATTACGATTGTCTTTTTTTGAATATTAATGCCAATTATAATAGCGAATATTTAGAGGCGATATATATGGGAAATTTAATATACAAAAACATGAAAAATAGAGACTGGTCAGTGATTATATATTATGAAGAGGGATTATTTGATGGTTTTCTTCACAATGACATGCTTATTTTATTTTCATTGTCAAATTTTCCATTTTTATTAATATCGTATATTTATTACGATTTGTCGATTATTGTTAATGAAAAAATGTAAAAACTTTCATTACCATTTTATAATAATTTCTATAACAATGTGTTATAATAAATATATACAAAAAATTAAGGGAGATGATTTAATGAAAGTACAAGTTCGTGGTAAAAACGGATTTGAGGTAACTGATGCTATTGAATCTTACGCACATGATAAACTTTTTAAGGTTGAAAGATACTTTAAAGAAGAGCTTGATGCATTTGTTGTCTGTAAAATCTACAAAGATCATCATAGAGTTGAGGTAACAATCCCGACTAAGTATTACACAATGCGTGCTGAAGTGAGTAACGATGATATGTACGCAGCAATTGATCTTGCAATTGACAAACTTGAATCCCAAATAAGAAAAAACAAGACAAGAATTACAAGAAGTCTACAAAAGAAAGAAGGAGTGAGTGAACTATTCACAGATAATTTTGATTTAGAGGCTTTAGAAAGAGAATTAATTGCACCAGTTAAGAAAAAGAGTATTACCCTTGATCATATGAGTATTGAAGAGGGAATAACCGCAATGGAAATGCTTGGACACGATTTTTTCATATTCAAGAGTGAAGATACTGATAAAGTTACTGTTGTTTATCTTCGTAATGACGGTAAATACGGAATTATTGAAACAAATTAATATAAAATGCGCTTTTGGCGCATTTTTTTTACTATATTATGTTATATTTTATATTATTAAATAAATTGTATAATAAAGTTAAATTATGATATGATATATATGACAATAAAGAGGTGGTTACTATGTTTAAAAACTTTTTTGATATTTCTAGAAAAGAGCTTAAGAAATTAATAATCGTTGCAGACGATGTTTTAGCTCTAGAAGATGAATATAGAAAGTTAACTGATGATGAATTAAAAGCCAAAACAGATTGGTTCAAAGAAAGAGTTAAAGATGGAGAATCATTAGATAGTTTATTGGTTGAAGCATTTGCAACCGTAAAAGAGGCATCTACAAGATTTTTGAAGATGACTCCTTTTAGAGTACAGATAATGGGGGCAACAACAATTCATCAAGGTAATATTGCTGAGATGAAAACTGGTGAAGGAAAAACCTTAACGGCAGTAATGCCTGCTTATTTAAATGCACTTTCAGGTAAAGGAGTACATATCGTTACTGTAAATGAATACCTAGCTGGACGTGAAGCAAATGGTGAAATTGGAGATTTGTTTAGATGGTTAGGTTTAACAGTTGGATTAAACCAAAGAATTTTATCAAAAGATGAAAAAAGAGAAGCATATAAAAGTGATATTTTGTATTCTACTAATAATGAAATAGGATTTGATTATTTAAGAGATCATATGGTTATTTATGAACATCAAATTACTCAAAGACCTTTAAATTACGCTATCATTGATGAAGTCGATTCAATTTTAGTTGATGAAGCTAGAACACCATTAATTATTTCAGGTGGAGCAAAAAGTGTCGCAAATTTATATTTGCAAGCTCAAGCTTTTTCAAGGAATTTAGTAGTAGATAATGATTTTGAAATTGATATTAAAACTAAGACAGTAACTTTGAATGAAGAAGGGATGTCAAGAGCTGAAAAACATTTTGGAGTTGTAAATCTATATGACCTTCAAAATGTTGGTCTTTTGCATAGTATTAATAACGCATTAAAAGCTAACTATACGATGGATAAGGATGTTGATTATGTTGTTCAAGAGAATAAAGTAATCATCGTTGATGGTTTCACTGGGCGTTTAATGCATGGTAGACAATTTAGTGAAGGGTTACATCAAGCTTTAGAAGCTAAAGAAGGAGTAGAAATTAAAAAAGAGACTTCTACATTAGCTACTATTACATTCCAAAATTTATTTAGAATGTATAAAAAACTTGCTGGAATGACGGGTACCGCAAAAACAGAGGAAGAAGAGTTTAGAAAAATCTATAATATGCTTGTAATTGAAATTCCCACAAATAAACCGCTAATTAGAGTTGATTCTAATGATTTAATCTTTGCAAGTATGAAAGCAAAATATCATGCAATCGCAGACGAAATTGCTGAAAGACATAGTAAAGGACAACCAATGTTAGTTGGGACAATCTCAATTGAAACATCAGAGCTTCTTTCAAAACTTCTTAAAAGAAAAGGAGTTAAACATGATGTCTTAAATGCAAAACAGCATGAAAGAGAAGCTGACATAGTGGAAAATGCTGGAAAAAAATATGCTGTGACTATCGCAACCAACATGGCAGGACGCGGGACAGATATTAAACTGGGCGAAGGGGTTATTGAACTTGGTGGATTGGCAGTACTTGGGACAGAAAGACATGAATCACGTCGTATTGATAATCAATTAAGAGGACGTTCAGGTCGACAAGGAGATCCTGGATACTCAAGATTTTTCTTATCAGCTGAAGACGATTTAATGAGAAGATTTGGTGGCGATAGATTTCAACGCCAAATGGAAATGCTAACAAGAACTCGTGATTCTAAAGATGAATCACCAATTGACTTTAGAATTTTTAGTAGAATGGTAGAAAAAGCTCAACTTCAAATTGAAGGTAATAACTTTGATCGTCGTAAAACAGTATTACAATATGATGAAGTATTAAGAAAACAAAGAGAAGTTATCTATGGCCAAAGAAGAGATATCTTATTCCTAGATTCAATTACTGATATCGTAGATGGAATGGTTGAGAGAACAGTTAATAAACTTGTTAATGAACATGTTAATTATGATAACAAAGAAACTAAAGTAAGTAGAGATGAGCTCTATAAAGTTTTAAATGGTCGTTATTTTGCACCAGGACTAGTTTCAATTTCTAAATTAGATAATGAACCCGCAGTGGTAAATGATTATCTAATGGCTTTAGTAAAATCTGATATTAATAATAAAATTGAAAAATTTACAATTGAAAAATTTAATGAATTCTTAAAAGTTGTTGTTTTAAGAGTAGTTGATACATATTGGGTACAACATATTGATCAAATGAGTGAATTAAGACAAGGTATTGGATTACAATCATATGCTCAAGTAAATCCACTTCGTGAGTACCAAGAAGTTGGTTTTACAATGTTTAGCGAGTTAATCTTATCAATTGAAGATAACGTAACTAAATATGTTATAAGAGCCGTTATTAGAGATAACTTACAACGTATTCAAGTTGCTAGACCTACGAGTACTCACTCAGGAAAAGAAGAAGATACAAAAAGAAAACCACGTATTTCGACAAAAATAGGCAGAAATGACCCTTGTCCTTGTGGATCAGGGAAAAAATATAAACATTGTCATGGAAGGTAAACTACTGACTCAAGAGAAATCTTGAGTCTTTCTACAGGTGATACTATGCAAACATCAGAAATAAAAATGGAGTTCAAAGAACTTACTAAACTTTTTGAAGAAGTACTTTCAATGATTAATTTAGAAAGTTTAGACAATGAAATTAAAAAACTTGATCAACTGACTTGTGATCAAGGTTTTTGGAATGATTCTAGTAATGCTCAAAAAATTGTCAAAGAGTTAAAAACACTTAAAAATAAACAAGATTCAATTGCTAGTTTAAAAGAAATTTATGAAGAACTTCAAATAGTGTATGAATTTATAACATTAGAAGAAGATATGGAACAAGAATTTATAACACTAAGTAAAAAATTAAGAAGTAAAGCCGAAAAATTAAGTGTTGAATTATTACTTGTAGATGAAAATGATAAATTAAATGCAATTATTGAAATTCATCCTGGTGCTGGAGGAACTGAATCTCAGGATTGGGCTGAAATGCTTTTTAGAATGTATAAAAGATACGGAGAAATTGTAAATTATGAATTTGAATTAATCGATTATCAAAATGGCGAAGAAGCAGGACTCAAAAGTGTAACATTTACTTTAAGGGGAGACCACGCTTATGGCTATCTTAAGGCGGAAAACGGAGTACATAGGCTTGTTAGAATAAGTCCTTTTGATTCAGGGGGAAGAAGACATACAAGTTTTGCTGGTGTAATTGTAATCCCAGAAATTGATGATTCAATTGCTGTTGAGATCAATGAAAAAGATTTGAAAATTGATACTTTTAGATCAAGTGGTGCAGGAGGACAAAGTGTTAATACAACTGATTCTGCAGTAAGGATTACACATTTACCAACTAAGCTAGTAGTTAATGTTCAAAATGAAAGATCACAGTTTAAAAACCGAGATAAAGCAATGCAAATACTAAAGGCAAAATTATATCAATTTGAATTACAAAAGAAACAAGAAGAAATTTCAAGTTATCGTTCAGATAGCTCATTAATATCATTTGGATCGCAAATAAGAAGTTATGTAATGCATCCTTACTCAATGGTAAAGGATCATCGTACAAATATTGAAACAAGTCGTGTGAATAAAGTATTAGATGGAGATATTGCTGACTTTATTTATGGATATTTAAAAATGCTTGCAAGAGGTGAAGAGTAGTGTTTAAACATAAGAAATTAAGACGAATAACAAAATACGAACAGTATTTTATGATAACTATCGGTATCATATTAATGGTATTAGGATTTTATTATTTCCTCCTTCCAGCAGACTTAGTTGCTGGTGGAGTAAGTGGACTTGGATTAGTATTTAATAAACTCTTAGGATATAAGGTTTCATATATCGTTTTAGCATGTAACATGGTGTTATTGATATTTGCTTTATTGTTCCTTGGTAAAAAAGCATTTATAAAGAGTATTTATGGATCTATTTTGTTTCCAGTCACTTTATACATTTTTGAAAACTTTTTACCACCATTAGATATTGAAAGTGATTATGTCTTAGCTGTTACTTTTGGAGGTTTCTTCCTAGGACTTGGCTTTGGATTAGTAATAAAATATGGAGGAACAAGTGGTGGAACTGATATTCCAATTAGAATACTTAATAAAAGATTTAAATTATCATTAAGCGCTTCAATATACTCTGTAGATGGTTTTATTATTTTACTTGGTGTAATGGCATTCTATGCTGATTACGGAATTATTACCGGTCTCTACGCATTAATCACAATGTTTATAAGTGGTAAGGTAGCTGATATGGTGATTGTTGGTAGCAACTCTAAAAAAGCTGTTCAGATTATTACTGATTACCCTGAAGAAATTAAAGAATCAATTTATAAAGCAGTTACTAGAGGAGTTACTGAAGTTGAAGTTTTAGGAGGATATAGTAAAACTAAAAAGACGATGTTAGTAACGGTAATTACTAGACAAGAATACTATTTAATTAGAAATATAATCGCGAACATTGATGAAGATGCATTTGTTTATGTAACACCAGCAACTGAAATTCAAGGTGATTTTCAGGAAAGAGAGAGTGATGAATAATGAGTAAAAATTTAGTAATAATTTTATCTTTTGTGACAGCCATAATAGCTAGCTATTTTGTTGGAACTCTAAGTATTGAAACAAATCCAACAGGAGAAATAACTAATGCTGTGTTTATCGAGGTAATGGATGAATTAATTGAGAATCATTATTCACAACCAACAGAAGATGAGTTACTGCAAGGAGCAATTGACGGAATGATAACTTCTCTAGATGATCCTTTCACAACTTATTTTGATTATGAAGAAGCAATGTCTTATCAACAAGGATTTGGAGAAACATATGTTGGGATTGGTGTTACAGTTAATTATATTGATAATTTAATTGTTGTTGAAGCAGTTAAAGATAATGGCCCGGCTGAAAATGCTGGAATTAGAGTTAACGATATTATCGCTTCAGTTGATGGTACTAGCGTTTTAGATTTACCATTTTATGAAACAATTGGATTGATTATTGGTGACGAAGGGACAGAAGTTACAATTGGTATTATAAGAAGTGGAGTCGATGAAATTATTAATTTGACAATGACAAGAAGTATCATTGATAGTGCGACAGTTATCTATGATTCATTTGATAGAGGTGGAAAGTTAATTGGTTATATTAAAGTCACTACTTTTGGAGATGAAACAGTAAAGTTATTTGTTGCGGCAATTGATGATTTAGAAACACAAGGAATTGATGGATTAATAGTTGATTTAAGAGATAATGGTGGAGGTCATTTATCGACTGTTTATAATATGCTTAATCAATTTTTAATAAATGATGGAAGACCAATGTTTTCAACAGAATATTTTACTAATGGTGAATTTCAACGAGATGATTACTACGCTACAAGAACAACTCCAAGAAACTATGAAATTGTTACTTTAGTTAATGAAAACAGTGCATCAGCTAGTGAAGTATTTGCAAGTGCAATGCAGGAACATGGAAGCTTTCAAGTTGTCGGATTAGCAACTTATGGAAAAGGAACAATGCAACGAGATATTTCTATTACCGCAACAATAGGTGATAGTTTACATATTACAATCGGTAAATGGTTTACTACCGATGGAAATTGGGTTCATTACGATGGAGGAACAGATGGAGTTGTTCCTAACATAATTATTGAATCAACCGATATTGAAAAAGCTTATAAAGTCTTTCTATTAGAAGATGAAGAAGATATTCTTTACGATACAGTAGATAATCGAGTTGCCAATATCCAACTTGTTTTAAATATAATGGGATACAATGTTAGAACCGATGGTTACTTTGACACATTAACAAGATTTGCAGTTATGGATATTCAAGACGATAATAACCTTCCTGAAACCGGAAATTTTGATAGCGATACCTTAATTATTATTAATGAAGCACTTGATTTATATCAAGATGACTTACTAAATGATACACAATTAGAAACTGCGATTGATTATTTTTTAAATGATTAACTTAGTTGAAATATCAAAAACAAAAAAGAATCGCTATCTTTTAATTATTAGTAATAATGAGGTTTTAGAAAAACATATTGTCTCAGAAAACATAATTATAAAATATAACTTATTAACACCAAGAGAACTTACTAGTTTTGAATATAAAACAATAACGAAGATTAAAATTGAAGATCTTCTTTATGAGAAAGCTTTAGTTTTTATTGACTATAAAATGAGAACAATAAGCGAAGTAAAGAAAAGACTTAAAAAAGAAGTTGAAGATGAACAATTGATAAATAAAATAATTATTAGATTGAAAGAACAAAACTATTTAGATGATAATTTTTATGTTAAGACTTATCTTAACGAAAAACTAGAATATGATTTAATTGGGCCAAGAAATATTAAGGAAAAATTAATTAAAAAAGGTATTCATTACGACTTAATAGATCAACATCTTATTAGATATAAAGAAGAATTTCAATATGATAAAATTAATCAGATAATAAAAAATGAAACAAAGTTTAGAATAAAAAAACCTTATAAAAAGGCATATTTATCATTAAAACAGAAACTTGTTTCAAAAGGGTTCACATTAAAAGTTATTGAATCTGCCTTAATATCGAATAGAGATATAATAAAAGAAATGATAGATGAAGAACCACTCCTTAAAAGAGAACTAGATATATTAACTAAGAAATATGATTTATCCAAATATGAAGATAAATCAAAAATAATCAAAATGCTTATAAGTAAAGGATTTGATTATGAACTTATCAAAAAAAGTGTGAAAGAAGGTACCCTTTATGAAAGTGATTAGTAAAGAGGATCTCTATTTTTTCAATCAAGGAAAGTTATTTGATGCTTACCGTATTTTTGGTGCGCACTTAATTTATGATTCAAAAGAAGTTTTACTAGGAACTCGTTTCACAGTTTGGGCACCTCATGCAAAAGAAGTAAATGTGCTTGGAGAATTTAATAATTATCAAGCTTGGGTTCATAACTTAGAAAGAGTAGATGAATCAGGTATTTGGAGTATCTTCATTGAATCAGCGTTTGAATGGGCAAAATATAAGTACGAAATAAAAACGTTTGATGGAAGAAGTCTTTATAAGAGCGATCCTTATGCTTTCTTTAGTAGTGAAAGACCCGAAACATTATCTAAAATATATAATCTAGAGGGTTATATTTGGAACGATGAATCATACATGAATGAAAGAAATATTAATAATCCTTATGAGTCACAAATGTCAATGTATGAAGTCCATTTAAGCACTTGGATGACTAAGCCGGATGGAACATTTCATAAATATAATGAAATGGTTGATTTGTTAATCCCTTATTTACTTGAGAATGGGTTTACACATGTTGAATTAATGCCTATAGTTGAACACCCATTAGATCAATCATGGGGATATCAAGGCACAGGATATTATAGTGCAACTTCGAGATATGGAGTACCAAAAGACTTAATGTATTTTGTTAATCAATGTCACAAACATAATATTGGAGTAATACTAGACTGGGTTCCAGGTCATATTTGTCGTGATGATCATGGTCTTTATATGTTTGATGGAGAACCATTATATGAATATGACGAAGAATGGAAAAGAGAAAATGTTGTTTGGGGAACTGCTAACTTAGATCTTGGAAAAGGTGAAGTTCAAAGCTTCTTAGTTTCCAATGCTTTATATTGGATGAAGTATTTTCACGTTGATGGCTTCAGAATTGACGCTGTATCCAATATTATCTATTTTCTTGGAGATAGTTCCAAAGGCCACAACGATGGAGCTGTTAGCTTCTTGAGAAGTTTGAGCACTCAAATATTTAAAGAATTTAATAATGCTTTATTAATTGCTGAAGATTCAACGGCTTATCCGAAAGTAACTCATCCAGTTGATAATGGCGGATTAGGATTCAATTATAAATGGAATATGGGCTGGATGAATGATACCTTAGAATATTTCGAAAAAGACCCGATTTACCGTAAATATCATCATAATAGTATTACTTTTGGATTAACATATGCCTTTACAGAAAACTATGTTTTACCTTTATCACATGATGAAGTTGTTCATGGTAAACATTCATTAGTCGATAAAATGCCAGGAGATTATTGGCAAAAATTCGCTAATTTCAGGGCTTTGATGGGATTATTTTTCACTCATCCTGGGAAAACATTATTATTTATGGGATCTGAATTTGCCCAAATGCATGAATGGAAAGATCACTCTGAACTTGATTGGAATTTACTGGAATATCCAATTCATAATGGTGCTTTAAGATTTGTTAGAGATTTAAACGCTGTTGTAAAAGCAAATAAAGCTCTTTATGAACAAGACCATAAAGGTGAAGGATTTAAGTGGATTGATTCTAACAATAGTGATTATTCAATATTTTCTTATTTAAGATATGGTAAAAATCATAATGATTTTATAATCGTTATCTTAAACTTAACACCAATGGTTCATTATAATTTTAGAATAGGTGTTCCAAAAAAAGGAAAATATAATGAAATCATTAATAGTGATAATAATTGTTATGGAGGATCTGGATTATACAATGGAGGAGACCTCTTTAGTGAAGAAATAGAATGTAACGGCTATACTCAATCATTGAATATAGTGTTAAGTCCTTTATCAGTTACATTATTGAAACTAGGTGAGTAAATGAAAAAACCTGTAGTAGCTATGGTATTAGTTGGAGGAAGAGGATCAAGACTTGAAAATATTACAAAATCAACCGCAAAACCGGCGGTTAATTTTGGTGGTAAATATCGTTTGATTGATTTTGTTTTGAGTAATCTATCTAACTCAGGAATATCTACTATCGGACTTATTACTCAATATGAACCATATGAATTACTTAGTTATGTTGAACATGGAAGCACATGGGATTTAGATGTTAATCAAGGAGGAATTTCTTTACTAACTCCTTATACATCAATGGATGGTGAACTATGGCAAAAAGGTACAGCTCATGCTATAAATCAGCATTTTAGATTTATTGATCTTTATAATCCTGATTACGTTTTAATCCTTCCAGGAGACCATATTTATAAAATGAACTATAATACGATGATTAATCATCATATTCAAAGTAATTCAGATATTACAATTGCTACTTTTAAAGTTAATGATAATCCATCAAGATATGGAATTTTAGAAATGGATGATCAAAGCAAGATTATCAGTTTTGAAGAAAAACCTGATAATCCTAAATCCAATCTTGCTTCAATGGGAATTTATGTTTTTAATAAAAAGGTTTTAAAAGCACTATTAGGTGAAAGCATAGAAGATAATTTTGACTTTGGACAAGATATTATCCCATTAGGTTTAAAGCATAAACTAAACGTTTACGGGTATAAGTTTTCTGGTTATTTCCGTGATGTTGGAACTGTAAGAAGTTTGTATGAAGCTAATATGGATTTACTTGATAAACCCCATCTATTAAAAATTCAAGACTATAAAGATTTTCCAATATTTACAAAATCAGTAAATCTACCACCTCATCATATAATAAAAAGTGATAAAATTTATAATTCAATGATTAGTGATGGTTGTTTAATTTACGGCCAAATTATTCATTCTATTTTAAGTAGTGGTGTCATAATTAAAGATAACTCAGTTATTATTGATTCAATTATTCATCCAAACGTAAAAATTGGAGCTAATTGCCATATTGAGAAGGCGATTATTATTGAGGGTTCTGTTATTCTTGAAAATACGATTTTAAAATTTACTGAAGTTACAGTTGTCGATAATGAGTTTTTATGGAAACTAGGTGATGTTCATGAATAGTAATATATTTGCAATTGTGGATGCTACATTTAAAGATAACCTAGAACAACTCACACTACATAGAATGCCTGGAGCACTACCATTTGCTGGTAAATATCGCTTAATTGATTTTACACTTTCAAATATGAGAAATTCACAAATTACAAATGTTGCGATTTTTCCTTATGGAAATTATCGTTCTCTTCAAGATCATATTGGTAGTGGTAAAAAATGGGATCTAGATAGGAGAAGAGATGGCTTATTCATTTTGCCTCCTAAGAATTTATACATCTCTCCTGATGAAATGATTACATTTCAAAGAATGTATGAACATATCGAATTTTTTAAACGTTCTAGTCAGGATTATGCCATAATTACATCAGCTAATATTGTTTGGAATATTGATTTCCAAGATTGTTTAGAAGAACATCTGAAAAATAAAGCTGATATTACAGAAATAATGTATAAAAATATTCGTTTAAAAACTTTCTTAATTTCTAAGAAGTTATTAATAGAGTATATTTTAGTATATGATACTCAAGAATACCGAACAATGTTAGATTTGGTTGAAAGAGCACCAAACCTAAAAATCCATATTTATAAACACCAAAATTATACAAGAACAATTACCGACACATTTAATTATCTTAAGTCGAATTTAGATATGCTTAAATTTGATATTGGTATGAAAATATTTCCTCCTGATAGACCCATTATATCAAAGGAAAAGACAGCTCCACCAACAAAGTATCTCAAAAATGCAATTATTGAAAATTCGATGGTATCAAGTGGAAGTATTGTTGATGGAACAGTTATAAACAGTGTTATTGCTCGTGATGTTATTATAAAAAAAGGAGCTACAATTAAGAATAGTTTTATTATGAGTAATTGTGTTATTGAAGAAGGTTCAATACTTAATTACGTTATTTTAGATAAACAAACTATTGTTAAAAAAAATACCCATATTGAAGGTGTTTTAAATAACCCATATGTAACACAAAAAGAACAAATAGTTTCAAGTTTTGAGAACTTGAAAGTATTATTAGTAGCTAGTGAGTCATATCCTTTTATTAAAACTGGGGGATTAGCTGATGTGATTGGTTCATTATCTAGAAACCTTACAAAACAAGGGATTGATTCGACAGTTATACTTCCTCTTTATAAAAAAATAAGAGAAACGTTTTTTGAAAGTTTAAAATATCAATTTTCACGAACAATAATATATGATAAGGAAAAATACAAAGTTAGAATATATCGTTATCAATATCGAAAAGTGAAATATTACTTTATTGATAGTTTTGATTTTTTTGAAACAGAAAATGTTTATGGGTATAAAAATGATCCTGATCGTTTTGCTTTCTTTAACAAGGCAGTAGTAGATTTACTTGATGATTTTGAATCCTTTGATATAGTGCATTGTAATGATTGGCATACTTCTTTGATTCCAATCTTAATTGATAATTCGCCACACAAAGGTCTTAAAACACTATTAACAATTCATAATATTGATTATCAAGGAATTGGGAAAAATGATATTATTAAGAAATTAGGAATTACTGATTTTGTTCTTAAGGATGATAATATTAATTTCTTAGAAATCGGGATAAATAGAGCTTCTAAATTATCAACAGTGTCTCCAACTTATAAAGATGAACTTAAGTATGAATATTATGGTAAAAACCTGACATATTCTTTACTTAATAGAGAAAGAGAATTTTATGGCATTTTAAATGGAATTTCAAGTTCATTTAATCCACTTACTGATAAAGCTATTAAAACTAATTATTCAAGTGATAATATTGAATTAAAATTAGAAAATAAGTTATATCTTCAAAAGAAAATGAGTTTAAAAGTAGATAAAGATATGTTTGTAATTGGAATGGTTACGAGGATCGTTGAACAAAAAGGATTTGATTTAATTTTGAATTCATTTGATGAATTACTAGAAAATAAAAATATTCAGTTTATTTTACTTGGTGCTGGTGATAAAAAATATATTCAAGAATTAGAAAAACTTCAAGAAAGACACAAAGATCAAATTAAACTTAATATTGGGTATGACGCAACTAATCCTAATTATATCTATTCTGGAGCAGATATCTTTTTAATGCCTTCAAGATTTGAACCTTGTGGGCTAGGTCAAATGATTGCTCTTCGTTATGGAACTTTGCCATTAGTTAGAAGAACAGGTGGCTTAAATGATACTGTTTTTAAATATGATCCAATAACTAAAAAAGGGAATGGATTTACTTTCAATAATTATGATGCAAATGAAATGAAAAATACAATTCAAAATGCTTATAATCTATTTTGTGAAAACAAAGAAGACTGGAATAAGTTAATTCATCGAGCCATGAGATCAGATAATAGTTTAGCTAGATCAACTCAAAAGTATATTGAATTTTATAATGTAATTATTAAAAATTAAAAAAGGTAACGGTTTCATTAGTTAAATATAATGAATAAAAAATCAAATTTGCTATAATGAGTACTAAGAGGAGTGAGATTTATGAACAATTATTTTAAGAACGAACACGATTTTATTAATGAATTTAAAAATAGAGTAAAACAAAGATATATCGTTACAATAGATGAAGCTAGTATTAGACAAAAATATAACGTCTTAGGTGAAATGGTAAGTGAAGTTATATCGAAAGACTGGCTTAAAACTAAAACATATCTTAGTAAAAATAAATTAAAAGAAGTCCATTATTTTTCTATGGAATTTTTGATGGGTCGCTTAATAACTAATAATATAATGAATTTAGGGTTAAGAGAGATCATTGAAAAAGGATTT
>JAUVLT010000115.1 GCA_030600605.1 Mycoplasmatota bacterium | reverse complement strand
ATTTGAACCCCCGGCCGACGCCTTAGAAGGTTTCTTATTCGAAAATATTAAATAATTGAACATTCTTGTAGATTACCTCTTTACCAACTTTTTCAGATACTAAAAACCCTTCTTTTACAAGTGCTCTTAAATATTTTGTTGCAGTTGGTCTTGATATTTTTAGTTTTTTACGGAAAAATTCATTCTTAGTATATAAGTAGCTAAACATATGTAGAATTATCTCATCAGAATAAATATCACTAAGTCTGACTTTCATAGATTCTCTTGTAAGGTCTATAAGGTCATTAATCCTCATAATCATTGATATTGTATATTTTGATGTGTTATGGATTCCTTTTAATATATATAAAACAAACTTTGTTATATTTTCTATTTCGTCATTACATAAACGAAGTAAATCATAATACTCATTCTTATTCTCGATAATATATTTGCTTAAATACAAAATAGGTTGTTTTATTTTATTTTGGTTAACTAAATACAAAATATTAAGTATTCTTCCAGTTCGTCCATTACCATCATAAAATGGGTGAATACTTTCAAACTGAAAGTGTATTAAGGCAAGTTGAATTAATGGATCATAAATATTTTTCCCATTAATATAATCTTCTAGATTCTTAAGTAATTCCCGAATTTCTGATTCGCTTTGCGGTGGAGTATGAACTATCTCACCAGTATCCATATTTTTAATAACTGTACCTGGTAATTTTCTAATACCACCTTTATTTGGTTCTATTACTCCTTGAATGTTCACTAAGCTATTTGTACTTATGAATCCTTTTTCATCTAACTCTTTAAATCCTATCTCTATTGCTTTTTTATAATTATTTACCTCTTTTGCTGCTTTGCTTATTGGTTTCTTTGTAATCATCTCCTTATAGATATCTTCATATGTAGTTATAATATTTTCTATTGCTGAAGAATCTTTTGATTCACCAACAGCGAGTAAACTTAGAATGATATTGGGATTAGGTAGTAAATTCATTATACCTTTAAGCTCACCAATACTATTATTAGCCTTATTGAGTTCTTTTAAAATTGGAATAGTATCCAAATCTACGTTAAATGGTAAAGTATTCATTTTTATCATATTTTTCACCTCGAGGTAATTTTTTGTATTTTTCTTTCCTCATAACATATATTATCATACATTTCTTTACACGTCAACAGTTCGAGGAAACTATTTTAAATATTGTTTCCTTATAAGTGTTTAAGTAAACCACTCAATCTTTTTTTTATTGTTATTAAAGGCGCAATATACTGATAATCAATATAAATAAAAAAAGCTAACCCTTAAGGGCTAGCTTTTGCTTTAAAATGGCATTCCGGGAGGGATTCGAACCCCCGGCCGACGCCTTAGAAGGTTTCTCGTCATATTTTCATCATTTTATTAACTATTATCTATTAGATTATATTCGCTAGTTTTAACAGATTTATATATTACATATCCTGATATGGACAGAACGAGCAATGCTATTGCATAATAATATGTATAAAATATCCATAAATCAGCACTAGA
>JAUVLT010000060.1 GCA_030600605.1 Mycoplasmatota bacterium | reverse complement strand
AAATCTGCTATGCAAAAAAAAGAAATACATATGATTAGAATTATGATAGCTAAATTAAATGAGTGGTACGAAGAAAACATTATAGATATTGAAACAAACAGATGGGTAATTAATGTAAATTCTCATCATAAAACTCAACGACTAATTAGAGAGTTTATGTTTAAATTTAAATCATAATGTAGAATTTAAAAAAAGGAAAAAGGAATTTTTTCTTTTTTTTATGCAATACTTTACCAAGTCTTAAATTCTGAAAATTTTATATTGAAATGTGATTCAAATTTTTTTACAAATTCTTTGTATCGTAATGGACTGTTTTCCAATTCTAAAACAAAAAAAGCTTTTTTAGCATTGCTAAGGGCTTTTGCCATATTATTATTACCCATATATCCTAATGCGCAATAATAATATAAGTGTGCTAGTGAATTAGTTGTTTTGTTTAACTCACAAAGCTCGATTCCTTTTTTTGTGAAATATATTACTTCTGGATACTTTTCTTGAGTTCCAAGCAATTTAGCAAATACTGAATAAACAACTGCCATTTTCCCATCTTTTACATTGAAATCGGATATTTTGTGATATTTCAATATGTCATATAACTTTAACATAATTTTTTTCTTCTTTTGCTCATTAGTTATTATTTGAGCAATATATATGAGTGCAGTTAATTCTATAAAGTTTAGAATTTCATTTTTCATACATTTTGGGTAATCAATTATATTTTCAAAATAATCAACAGCCATATCTGTTGAAATTCTTAATAGTTTATGTCTAGTAAGGATGTCATACAGATCGAAGAGCTTTCTATAATGAGCAGATGTAAAAGTATGATTTTTGTATTCTTGAATGAGCTCATATGAATCTTTATATTCCAATGCCATAATATGATCATATATTTGATTTACAATTTGATGTTCAATATTTGAAGATTTCAAGAAGCGATTATATACAGAGAAGAAGTCTAATTCAATCTTATCTACAAGTTTTAATATTTTCTCATTTGAAATAGATGACTCTCCTTTTAAGTATCTTTGAAACTGCCTAGTTGAAAGAATACCGTCTACAAATTCTTCTCTAGATATATTTCTTGTGCTTCTAAGATTATCAATAAATAATCCAAATTCTTGTGATGCATTTTTCAAAGTAATCCCTCCTAGTATATTAAAAACATAAATGATAATTTCTTTTTATTTTCTTTTTCTTCCTAAACCAATTCTGTCATTAAATTTCATTACTTTTTTGAAAGCTACTTGATTTGCTCTTTCTCTACCATTATCTAAAATGGTATCTAACTCTTTTGAGTTTATTAGGTCATTAAATCTTTCTTGGATAGGCTTAAGTTCTTGGTATACAATTTCCCCTAAATCTTCCTTGAATTCTTTGTATCCCATTCCTTCATATTTCTTTTCAATATCTTCAAAAGAAATATTCGTAATAACGTGATATATTGTCATTAAGTTTGAGACACCTGGTCTTTCTTCAGGATTATATTTGACAGTTCCTAAGGAATCAGTAACTGCTGATCTGATTTTTTTCTTGATGGTATTTTCTGGGTCTAACAGGTTAATTCTAGATTTTTCGTTATTATCACTTTTACTCATTTTTGCTGTAGGATCGTTTAAACTATTAATTTTTGCACCTATCTCAGCTATTAGTGGTTTTGGAACAGTAAAGATATCGTTGTATTTATTGTTTACACGGATTGCGATATCTCTTGCTAGTTCTAGATGTTGTTTCTGATCTTTACCAACTGGTACAAATTCTGGGTCATATAGTAATATGTCAGCGGCCATCAAAGTAGGGTATGTGAAAAGACCAACAGTAACACCTGTTTCCTGTTTTCTTGATTTGTCTTTATATTGTGTCATTCTTTCGAGTTCACCAATATATGAATTACATTGTAATAAATATGCCATTTGAGAATGGGCTGGAACTTCAGACTGAATAAATAAATTTACTCGAGTTGGATCTAGTCCACAAGCTACATACAATGCAGCTAACTCTCTAATTTTCCCTCTTAATTCTTGTTTATCTTTATATACTGTAATTGCGTGTAAATCAGCAATAAAGATGAAAAATTCATAGTCTGGCATTTGACTTTGAAGTTTTACAAAGTTTTTTACGCTTCCCAAATAAGTTCCGATATTTAAAGAACCTGTTGGTTGAATACCTGATAAAATTCTTTTCATGATAATTCCTCCTTAATAATAAAAAAAGTCCATCCTAAGAAAAGGACGAACTTATAAAATCCGTGGTACCACCTTTGTTCTAGATTACATCTAGCACTAAAATCTTTTAACGCAAGATTTACGGGCATGATTAGTGCCACTCATAGATCCATTCATATTAGTGATTATGTTTAGCTCTCACTATCCTAAACTCGCTTTAATAATCTTAAAAATACTACTATTTCTAATCATCGTTTTAGTATCTTGATTAAATAATACAATAATTATTCTTTTAATGCAACCTCTAATTCATTTATTAAAGTATTTAGACGGTTTACAACAGCCATAAATGGTTCTTTTGTAGTTAAATCTACTCCGGCTTTTTTAACTTGTTGAACTGGGAAATCATTCCCTCCAGATTTTAAAAGACTAATATGTTTCTCAATATCCTGAGGATTTTCTTTAACCATTTCATATAATTTTAAGGATGCTGCAAAACTTGTTGAATATTGATAAACATAAAACGGAGTATAGAATAAATGAGGGATATATGCCCATACGAATTCCTTACCATTTTCTTCTGTAATATCAATATCGTAAAATTCTTTGTATAAATCTACCATAATTTTTGATAATGTTTCGTAAGTTATTGGATCACCTTTTTCGGCAATTTCATGTGCTTTTAATTCGTATGCAGCAAATAATGTTTGTCGATAGAATGTTCCAAGAATATCATCGATTGATTGTTGTAATAATGTGATTTTATCTTCTTTGGTAGATTTTGCATTCTTAATGAAGTAGTCTAGTAAATTATGTTCGTTAAATGTTGATGCAATCTCAGCAACAAAAATTGTGTAGTCTTGAGTGGCTACAGGTTGAGCTTCAACGGAATATAATGAATGCATTGAATGTCCTGCTTCATGAGCAAGTGTGAAAACACTATTTAATGTTTCATCAAAGTTAAGCAAGATAAATGGATGTTCATTGTAAACACCAAAAGAATAAGCTCCTGTTTGTTTTCCTTCATGTTCATAAACATCAACATATCCAGTTTCTAAAGCGCTATGGGCTTTATCTTGGAAATCTTGTGATAATTCTTTGATTGATTCAAAGAACAATTTTTTTCCTTCTTCAAAAGTAAATTTTGTTGTGCTTTCAGCTAAACTAATAAAACGATCATAAGTATGGTGTTTCTCCAGTTTTAAGTAATCTTTTCTAAGTTTATAGTATCTTTTAATTGGTGCTGTATTATTTTTAGCAACTTCAACTAAGTTATGATAGACATCAAGAGGAATATTATTAGTAAATAAATAAGATTCTAAACTTGATTTATAATTTCTACTTTTCATTTTAGCAATATCTTTTTGTAAGATAGTATTATATATTTGAGCATAAGCATTCTTGTGATCTTTATATTGATTGAAAATTGTTTCGAAAACTAGTTTGCGATCTTTGGGTGATTCTAAATCAGCAAGAAGACTACGGTAATTACCACTAGTTATAACAACTTTTTCTCCATTAGATAAAGTGACTTCCTTATCAATTTTATCAGCAACAGATAGAGCTGAATAAACTTCACTACCTTGCCCAGATAATTGTGAAAAATTAGCTAGTAACGATTCACTTTTTTTATCTAAAACATGTTCTTGATTTCTAAATAATTTTTTAAGTGAAAAAGTATACTCTTTTAAAGTATCGTTTTTAGCAACGAATCCATCAATTACTTTTTTACCAATTGACAATAATTCAGGTGATTCAAATGCTGTAACTTGATTGAGCTTACTCAGTAAGTAAGACATTTTTTGAACTCTTGCAGCATTATCTGTATTCTTTTTATCTAAGTCAGATAATAAAGCAGCATATTGATAAACTTTTAATGTTTTAACAGCTAATCTTTTTTGTAATTCATAATAAGAAACAAAACTTTCATAATGTTCCAATTTACCTTGATAATGTCCCAATTCTTCAATCATTTTTTTTAGTTTTTCATAGTCATTATCCCAAGATTTGATAGTAGGATAAAGTTTTTCTAATTCCCATTTCATATGTATCACTCCTAACAACTTTATATATTATATCACATAATAATAAAAGTAAAAAGAAAACGCTATCACAATCAGTAAAAAATCTTGAAAGATAGATTTTGTGTGTTATAATAAGTTATCAAAGAAGTGTTTATTATAAAAATTATAAAAAAGAAGGTGAATTTGATGATACAAATTTATACAACACCTAGTTGTTCTTCCTGCCGAAAAGCTAAAAAATGGTTTGATGATCATCGGATAGAATACCGTGAAAAAAATATATTTAATATCAGATTAACAAGAGACGATATAATTCTAATGTTGAAGAATACAGAAGCTGGATTTGAAGATATAATCTCGACGCGTTCAAAAATATTTCAAGAAAAGAACTTAAATATTGATGATATGTCTATGAGTGAATTAACTAGCTTTATTATCGAAAATCCAAGTGTCTTAAGAAGACCTATCATAGTTGAAGATCAAAAAATGCAAGTTGGATATAACGAGGATGAAATAAGAACCTTTATTCCAAGAAGATTACGTGAAATTATCATGTGTACTACGTGTGATAAAGGCGAAGATTGTGATTACATGAATGCCCTTAACATTTACTTTAAAGAGCTTAAGGAAAAAGAACAAAAAAGAGCACATACTAGTTAAAAGTTAACTTTATTTGAAGTTAACTTTTTTATTTTGCAGTAAAAAGAAAACGCTTTTATGGGTATCCTAATAGTTGTAATTTTTAATTAAAAACATTATAATAAGATTGAACTAAAATAAATTAGGAGGAAATAAAAATGGCTATAAAAGTTGCAATTAATGGGTTTGGTCGTATCGGACGTTTAGCTTTTAGATTGATGAATGACAATCCAAATTATGAAATCGTTGCTTTGAACGATTTAACAGATGCTGAAACATTAGCATACTTACTAAAATATGATACAGCACAAGGTAGATACAAACATGAAAGTATTACTGTAGATGGGGACAGCATAATAGTTGAAGGTAAAAAAACTAAAGTTTATGCACAAAGAGATCCTGAATTACTTCCTTGGAAAGAACTTGGAGTAGAAGTTGTTCTTGAATGTACTGGTTTCTTCACATCTGAAGAAGGTGCAGGGAAACATATTAAAGCTGGAGCTAAAAAAGTAGTAGTTAGTGCTCCTGCAAAAGGTAATGTAAAAACTGTTGTATTTAATGTTAATCATAATATTTTAGATGGAACTGAAACTGTCGTAAGTGGTGCTTCTTGTACTACTAACTGTTTAGCTCCGATTGCTCAAGTATTAGATGAAGAATTTGGAATTGTTAAAGGATTCATGACTACTGTTCATGCATATACAAACGATCAAAACACTTTAGATGCTCCACATAAAAAAGGTATTTATGCTAGACGTGGTAGAGCAGCGGCTGCAAACATTGTACCTACAAGTACAGGTGCTGCAGTAGCAGTTGGTAAAGTATTACCTAACTTAAAAGGTAAATTAGACGGATTTGCTTTACGTGTTCCTGTAATAACTGGTTCATGTGTTGATTTAGTTGTTGAACTTAAAAAAACTGTTACAGTTGAAGAAGTTAACGCAGCTGTAAAAGCTCGCGCTAATGAATCTCTTGGATATACAGAAGATCCTATCGTTTCAAGCGATACAATTGGTAGTCAATATGGAACTATATTTGATGCTAATATGACTAGAGTTATGACTGTGGATGGAAAACAAATGGTTAAAGTATTAACTTGGTATGATAATGAAATGAGTTATACTGCTCAAATGATTAGAACTATTGCATTTCTTGCAGCAGGATTAAAAGACTAATATTGTAAATGAAACAGTGATTTCTTGAAATCACTGTTTTTTGATTACAATTTACGAGCTGTAACTAGGTATTGATTATAATTAGTTTTTTCAAAAAAATAGTATAAGAAATGTGTTATACTAAATACGGTGGTTATATGAAATATGTTCAAGGAATTATCAAGGCAATAATTTTTCACAGTAGTGAGAATTCATTTACAATAATTAAAATAGAATTGACAGAGTCTAATTAAGATTTGACTCTCTTTTCCTATGAAGATTACCTAACAATTACCGGCTATTTTCCTCAACCAATGCGTGGAGAAGAGATAAAATTCTTTGGGGAGTTCAAAGAACATTCAAAATATGGCTCACAATATGTGGTCAAAAGTTATGAAAAGTTAAGCG
>JAUVLT010000005.1 GCA_030600605.1 Mycoplasmatota bacterium | reverse complement strand
AAAGAAGATTATATAATAGTCTTAGAAACTATTGATAATCTTATTACTAAAATCATCAATGAAGATTATTCCGATGATACCTTAAAATTAGCTAAAACTATCCAAACAAATGCATTAATAGAAAGTTTAGATTCAAATTTAGGTATTGCGGCAAGGCTTAATCGTGATTCATTATTTAATAATCAGTTTAATCCCGATAAGCTAATCAATAAACTTAATTTAGTTACTAAGAAAAATGTAGCTACTATTGCTAAAAATCTAAGAAAAGATACAATCTTTTTATTAAGGGATGATAAAGATGAATAAAAATGTATATCCTAAAATAAAAGAAGTCCTATATCACGAAGTACTAGATAATGGACTAAATGTATTCTTATTACCTAAAAAAGGATTTCACAAATCTTTCGTAACTTTTTCAACTAACCTTGGTTCTATTGACACACATATTCAAGATAACAATGGTAAGATAGTTGACTTACCTTTAGGAATTGCTCATTTCTTAGAACATAAACTGTTTGAACAAAATAACAAAGACGTCTCAGCACTGTTTGCAATGAATCAAGCTAGTGTAAATGCATTTACTCAAAATAACCGTACAACCTACATGTTTTCATGTACTGCTAATTTAGAAAAAAATATTGAATTACTATTAGATTTCGTTCAATATCCATTATTCACAGATAAAGGTGTCGAAAAAGAGAAAGGAATTATTACTCAAGAAATAAAAATGTATGAAGATGATCCAAACACTGTTGCGTATATGCATCTACTAAAAAATATTTACAAAGATCATCCAATTAGACATGATATTTTAGGAACAGAAGACTCAATAAAAACAATTAATGTTGATATCCTAAACAAAACACATCAAACATTTTATAGTCCTAGTAATATGGTATTATTCATTACTGGTAACTTTCAAGCAACAAATATTATTGAGTTTATCCGAAATAATCAAAAAAATGTTATCTTTTCTAATGATTATCACAACATTAGTATTATTCCACCTCAAAACGATATTGTTTATAAAAACAAGAGTGAAATTAATCTTGAAATTATCATTCCTAATTACTTATTAGCAATCAAACAAATGCCAACAAATTTAACAAAAGAAAACATCTTGAAAAAAGAATTAATTATGGCCATCTTAATCGATTTAATCATCGGAAAAAGCACCTCTAATTATAGGCATTTAATCAATGATGGGCTAATAAATGATAGTTTTGGAATTGACATAACTTTTGAAGAAACTTATGGCTATTTCTTAGTCGGTAGTGAAACTTATTTTCCCAAAGAATTACATACAACATTAAAAGAAATATTTCAAAATTTAGAAGGCTTAAAAATTAATATAGAAGATTTTAAAAGAACAAAAAAACAAATTATTGGTGGCTTTATTCAAGCTTTGAATAGTTTGGAATATATTGCTAATCAATTTACCAAATATTACTATGTAGGTTCTTCATTATTTAATATACTAGATATTGCTGATTCAATAACAATTGACGATATTAATAAAGCAAAAAGCTATTTCGAAAAAGAAGCAGCCTACAGTTCAATAATTACATTTCCTAAAAAAAATGATGCCTGAGCATCATTTTTTATTATAAATTCTTAATTATCCAATTACCGAGTTGAACATAAATATTTTCACGTTCTATTTCATTAATAACTTCATGTCTAGCATTATTTAAAACAGTATATTTAACATTAGAATATCCACAATCTCTATAATATTGATATAACCTTTTAATAGCATGTCCATATCCACCTAAAGCATCAAGTTCACCACTAATAAAGTAAATAGCAGTACTTGAAGCGCTATCCTTAATTCTTTTTTTATCTTGAATTTCAAGAACAAATCGTAATAAATCAAGATGAGCACCAATTGTAAAAGGTTTTCCACATAATTCTGAATTTTCAAACTCTCTTTGTTTTTCTCGATCTGTGGTAAGCCATTCTACTCGTTTATTAATAATCCCATTTTTTTTCATCGAGCGAATTGCTCCGTTAGCTATATGATCATTATAATACTCACTTACATGTTTTTTTCCTCTAGAACGAACAATTAGGTTTGCAAGTCCAATTGATAAATATATTCTCAAAGGATTAAACCATCCAGTTCCAGAGAAAATTGCTTGATCATATCTTTTTTGATCATATAAAATTGCATATCTTCCAATAAATGATCCCATTGAATGAGCAAACATAATAACTGGAAGAGTAGGATAATGCTCCTCAATATAATCTCTAACCGTCTTTACTCCCTCATATACTTTATGAAATCCAATACTATCAGCAAAATAAACATACTCACTATCTTCAGCTGTTCTTCCGTGACCCAAATGGTCATTCCCAATCACTATCAATCCAATAGAATTAAGATATAAAGCAAATTCTTTATATCTTCCTACATGTTCACTTGCTCCATGTATAATTTGAACTACACCCTTTGGCTTTTCTGTATCTGGCGTCCATAAATAAGTAAATAACTCATTTTCATATGGATCAATAAGCATAAATTCTTTTTCCATCATATCACCTTCTAATGACAATTATATCATATTTTTTTGAATTACTTTTCAAAAAATGTATTATTTTGTTAAAATAGGGATAAAGAGGTGGTCTTATTGAAAAAGTATATTATGGCAATTGATCAAGGCACAACATCTTCAAGAGCAATTCTATTTAACAAAAAAGGAGAAATAGTTAGTTCAAGTCAAAAAGAACTTAAAATGATTTACCAACAAGCAGATTATGTTGAACAAGATGCTGATGATATTTGGACATCAGTATTAGCTACTTTAGCTGAATGTATTGCCATTGCTGAAATTATGCCCGAAGAAATTAGCAGTATTGGAATTACTAATCAAAGAGAAACAACTGTTTTATGGGATAGAAGAACTGGAAACCCAATTTATAACGCCATTGTCTGGCAATCAAAACAAAGTAATAATATTTGTTCTGATTTAAAGAAAAAAAATCTAAATAACCTATTTAAAGAAAAAACTGGACTACTAATAGATCCTTACTTTTCAGGTACAAAAATCAAATGGATTCTCGACAATATTAAAGGAACAAAAGAGCTTATGTCAAAAGGAAATTTAATGTTTGGAACAATAGATACTTGGCTTTTATACAAATTAACCGGTAATAAAATCCATAAAACTGACCATACAAATGCTTCAAGAACGTTAATTTATAATATCTTTGATAAAAAGTGGGACCAAGAACTTCTAGATATTTTAGAAATTAATAATAATATTTTACCCGAAGTGTGTGATTCAAATAGTATTTTCGGAATAACTGCAAGACAATCATTTTTTGGAGTAGAAATACCAATTGCAGGGATATTAGGAGATCAACAAGCTGCTTTATTTGGACAATTATGTTTAGAAAAAGGTAGTATCAAAAACACTTATGGAACAGGATGTTTCATGTTGATGAATACAGGAACTACTCCAACACTATCAAAAAAAGGATTACTAACAACTATCGCTTATTCAATTGACGGAGAAATTACTTACGCTCTTGAAGGTAGTGTTTTTGTTGCTGGTAGTGCTATCCAGTGGCTAAGAGATTCTCTTAATTTCTTTGAAGAGGCAGCTGAATCTGAAGTACTAGCTCAGAGCGTTAATAGTAATTATGGTGTTTACATTGTTCCAGCTTTTGTAGGTCTTGGAACACCTTACTGGGATGCAGAAGTAAAAGGTGCAATATTTGGATTAACAAGAGGAACTACGGTTGCTCATATTACAAGAGCTACTTTAGAATCACTCGCATACCAAACTAAAGATGTTATTGATATAATGGCACTTGAATCTAAAATACCTCCTAAGATTTTAAAAGTTGATGGTGGTGCCTCATTAAATAATTTTTTAATGCAGTTTCAAAGTGATATCCTAGATATCGAAATTATTAGACCAAAAGTTAATGAATCAACCGCATTAGGCGCTGCATTTATAAGTGGATTAGCTACAAAGTTTTACAAAAATACTAAAGAACTTGAAAAAATAGTTATTTTAGATAAACATTTTCTTCCAAAGATGAAAGAAGCTGAAAGAAGTAATTTATATGCCAATTGGCAAAAGGCTGTTAACGCTACAAGAACCTTCAAATAATTGTTTATTTTTTAGGCTCTTTGATGTAGAATAGACTGAGGAGGCGCATACATGGAAGATAAACTTCAAAAATTTCAAAAACTAAAGAAAAAAACTGAAACAAAAGTAATTATTGGTACAGCCATAGCAATACTAGGATTATTCCTTTTTGTACTTTTAATTGATTATGGGCCTTATGGATTGTTTCTATTAATACCAGGAGTAATTATAACAATTATTGGAGCGAGCAACTTCTCTCAATTGAGTAAAAGATTTAAAGTAGAAGTACTACGTGATATGATTGTATCATTCGTAGATAACGGAAAATTTGAACCAGATAGAGGATTATCACAAGGTATTGTCTATGCGACAGAATTTCTAAAATCTGCAGATCGATTTAAATCTGAAGATTACTTATCTGGTAAAATGGACGGTGTCGATTTTATATCAAGTGATGTTAGCTTACAAGAAAGACATGTTGAGCGTACTAAAAATGGTACTAGAACGACTTATGTAACATACTTTTTAGGAAGAGTATTCAGATTTGAGTTCAATAAATCATTTGAGGGATACTTACAAGTTTTAGAAAAAGGTCGTCCTACCAAAAATAGAAGATACAAGAAAATAAAACTAGAAAGTGTTGATTTCAATAAAAAGTTTAAAACATATTGTACAAGTGAACATACAGCTTTTTATGTTTTAACACCACACTTTATGGAAGCAATACGAAAATTTGAAAAAAATAATAAAGGTCAAATTGGTTTTTCATTTATTGATAATTTTCTTTACATCGGTATCAATAATTTTAGAGATACTTTTGAATTAAAAATGTTTCGAGAGTTAAATCAACAAACTTTTAATGAATTTAAGAGAGAATTATTAGTAATTAAAGAAATAGTAACAGAATTAAAACTAAATAACGATATCTATAAGAAGGAGTGAGATTAATGGAGCCATTAGTAATAACTGCAATCGTAATAGTCATCTTAATTGTCGCACCAGCAATATGGTTTATAAATGCAATGAATACCTTGCGACAACTAGAAGTTAAAGTAGAGGAAGCAGAATCGGGAATTGATGTTGCATTAACAAAACGTTTTGATGTGCTAACAAAATTGGTTAATACTGTAAAAGGATATGCCAAACATGAAGCAGAAACTTTTGAAAATGTAACTAAATGGCGTGCTGGATTACCTAAAAAATTATCTTTACAAGAAAAACAAGAATTTATGGGGAAAATGGACGCAGTTCAATCAGGAATTAATATTGCTGTTGAAGCATATCCTGATTTAAAAGCAGAAAAATTATTTTCTAACTTACAAAAATCAATTGCTGATGTTGAAGAGCATCTTCAAGCATCAAGAAGAGTTTACAACTCTAATGTTTCTAGAATTAATTCAATGATTGTTACTTTCCCAACTAGCATTGTTGCTGGAATGGTACATATTGCTAAAAAGGAATTCTTTGAAGCAGATATTTCAAAAACAAGTGATGTTGAAATTAATTTCTAAAAAGAAGAACTAAAAAGTTCTTTTTTTTTGCGAAAATTAAAAAATTAGATAAAGTTTTTAAGGACTCTATCCATAAATAACATTTTCTCTTCAAAAAAACACTATTTTTATAAAAATCAATCTTAAACATAACAAAATACCTCTTTATTGCAAATAAGAATTATTTCATTATGAAGCTATAATTACAAAAAAGGAGGTACTATGTTAAACCAAGTTATCTTAGTAGGTCGTTTAGTATATGATCCAGAATTGAGAACTCTTGATGATGGTCGAATAGTTACAACTATCACATTAGCAATTCAAAGAGGGTTTAAAAATTCTGAAAGTGGTGAATATGATACTGATTTTCTAAAATGCACTTTATGGAGTGGTATTGCTGAAAACACAGTAGAATATTGTAAAAAAGGCTCGACAGTTGGTGTTAAGGCTAGATTATCACAAAAATACTATGAATATGAGGATGGCAAATCATTTTCCTACCCAGAAATTGTTGCTGAAAAGATTACATTCATCAATACAAAAAACGACAAATAATATTATCCCCATATATAATATTATTAAAAAAGTGCAAATTGCACTTTTTTTCTGTAATATCAACAAGATGCTTTCAATATATATGATATTTTGTTATAATATTATCAGTTTAGATTTGATGGTGATACTATGAAGAAATGGCTTAAAGAAAATATATTTGTAAAAGATATGTTCCTTTATATTCTAATTGGAGGAATCATCTTTTATATCCCTGCATGGTCGTCATTTATCATTGGTATAATTCTTAATATAGATATACTATTAGCTTTTAGTGTTACTTATGTTTTACTATGGGCTGGACCGTTAACACCTACTATTCCAGCAATTTTTGCAATTGCAATTGCAATAAAACAATTAGTAAAACGAATAAAAAAAACATAAGGAGTGATTCCTATGAAACAATATTTGGACTTATTGAATCATATTTTAAAAAAAGGATCTCAAAAAGAAGATCGCACAGGAACAGGAACTATCAGTACTTTTGGATATCAAATGAGATTTGATCTTTCAGAGGGGTTCCCATTATTAACAACTAAAAAGGTTCATTTAAAATCTATTATTTATGAACTTTTATGGTTCATCAAAGGCGAAACTAATATTAAATATTTAGTCGATAATGATGTCAAAATTTGGAATGAGTGGCCCTATCGAAACTTCCAGAAAACTGAAGATTATAATCAAGAAACATTGAAAGAATTTGTAGAGAAAATAAAAAATGACCCATTATTTGCTAAAAAGTATGGAAATTTAGGACCAGTATATGGAAAACAATGGCGCCATTTTGAAGGTCCTGATGGAAAACATGTTGACCAGCTTACTGAAGTAATTAATAACATCAAAAATAATCCTTATTCAAGAAGACTAATCATTAATTCATGGAATCCACCATTAGTTCCTGAAATGGCTTTACCTCCATGTCATATGATGTTTCATTTTTATGTAAATAACAATAAGTTAAGTTGCCTTCTTTATCAAAGAAGTGCTGATTCTTTCTTAGGAATCCCTTTCAATATAGCCAGTTATGCCTTATTAACACTAATGATAGCTCAAGTAACAGGATTAGAAGCCGGAGAATTTATTCACACCTTAGGAGATGCTCATATTTATAATAATCATTTAGAACAAGTAAAATTACAACTCTCAAGAACTCCTAGATCTTTACCAAAAATGACATTGAATAAAAAAATAAAAAATATTGAGGATTTTAAATACGAAGATTTTAAATTATCAGAATATAATCCGTACCCTCCTATAAAGGGTAAGGTAAGCGTCTAATGATAAGTCTAATTGTTGCGATAGGTAAGAACAATGTTATTGGTAAGGGAAATAAATTACCTTGGCACTATCAGGAAGATATGGCATATTTTAAAGAAAAAACAATGAATCACACCGTAATAATGGGGGAAATGACTTTTAAATCAATTATCTCCTATTTAAACAAGCCCCTTAAAGGAAGAAAAAGTGTTATTGCAACACTTTCAGACTATGAGTATGAAGGTGTTGAAAGAACAAACGACATCATAACTTATTTAAATAATTATCCAAAAGAAGAAGAAATATTTATTATCGGTGGTAAAATAATTTATGATTTAACACTAGATATAGTTGATAGATTATATATTACACATATCAATAAAGATTTTGAAGGAGATGTCTTTTTTAAGGAGATTGATTACTCTAAATTTAATAAAATTAGTGAAAAAGTAAGTGGAGATTTAACCTTTTCCATTTATGAAAGGATTTGATGCAATGTATATTTTAAGTTTTTACCTATTTTGGGCGATATTTACAATCTTATTTGGAATTATTTTTAAATTAGATTTTTATAGTTTTAATGACCTAAATTTCTATTTATATGGGCTATTAAGTCTATTTATAGGTCTAATCCTATCCTTAATCATCCAATTAAGCTCATTAAGTTTAGTTGGTACTTTACGAAAGGGCACTAAAATAGATAGTAAATTTAATCATCGGTTCGCTAATTCATGGCTTGCTTTAACGCTTCACTTCTTAAGAGTTAAAGTAATTACAACAGGCAAAGAAAATATTCCTACAAAAAATTTCGTTTTAGTTGGTAATCATCAAGAAAATTACGATATTATTGTCTTAAAACCAATATTTAGAGATCATACAATTACTTTTATTGCAAAAGAATCAATAATGGGCGTTCCCATTATTGGAAAATGGATTGGTTTACTTGGCAATATTCCTATATCTAGATTTGCAGATAGATCTGCTGCTGAATCAATCGTAAAAGGAATTAAACAGGTAAGACAAGGTATGTCTATGGGTATTTTTCCCGAAGGTAGACGTGCATTTGGAAATAAAATGATTGATTTTAAACCTGGTGCTTTCAAACTAGCAATAAAACCAAAAGCTGATATTTTAGTTGTTACAATATATAATTTTAGTAATATTTTGAAAGATTACCCTTACAAAAAACAAAAAGTTTATGTCCATATCCATGAATTATTAAAATATGAAGACTACAAAGGACTAAGTAGTCAAGAACTCGCAAATAAAGTGAAAAAAACTATTCAAAATCAACTTGATAAATTCGAGAAAATGTAATAACAAAAAGTAATTGCTTTTATAAAGTGATTACTTTTTTTGTATTGTATCCTAAGCACTTAGAATTCGGTAAATTAAGGTTAGTTATATGAAATACCTTTATGTAGTATTATCGTTTTTTAAAAAATATTTATGTGTTATAATGTGTTTTAAGGAGATGAAATATATGAGAATGGTTGACCTTATTGAAAAGAAAAGAGATGGATTTCCACTTACAAATGAGGAAATAAAATACATTATTGAAAATTATGTAAATAAAAGTATTCCTGATTATCAAATGAGTAGTTTATTAATGGCTATTTATTTTCAAGGAATGACAAATAAAGAAAGTAGTGCTTTAACAAAAGCAATTCTTAATAGTGGTGAAATCATTGATTTAAGCATCATTGACGGAATAAAAGTGGATAAACATTCAACAGGTGGGGTAGGAGACAAAACAACATTAGTTTTGGGACCATTAGTTGCTAGTTGTGGTGCTAAAGTAGCGAAACTAAGTGGTCGAGGATTAGGACATACTGGTGGTACTTTAGATAAACTAGAAAGTATTGATGGATTATCCATTAATATCGAAATCAATGATTTTATTAAACAAGTTAATGAAATCGGACTTGCTGTTGCAGGACAAACAGCAAAAGTTACACCCGCAGACAAATTACTATATGCACTAAGAGATGTAACAGCAACCGTTCCAAGCATTCCATTAATTGCCTCTAGTATTATGAGCAAGAAACTAGCAAGTGGTAGTGATGTTATTATTTTAGATGTAAAAATTGGGGAAGGTGCCTTTATGAAAACTATTGAAGACGCTCGAGAATTATCTAAAATAATGGTCAATATTGGAACATCATTTAATAAGAAAGTTGTTGCGTTCATAACTGACATGTCTCAGCCACTAGGATTTTCTGTGGGAAATAGACTTGAAGTTAAAGAAGCTATTGAAACACTAAAAGGTAATGGACCAGATGATTTAACAGAATTATGTGTTGAAATTGGTAGTTATATGGTTTACAGTGGAGGAATTACTCAAACATTAGAAGAAGCAAAAAAATTAATTTTAGAAAAACTTAATAATAATGAAGCATATGCTAAACAAATGGAGTTCATTAAATATCAAGGTGGAACTATTAAAGATTTAAATACATTTATTAATGTCAAAGAAATTATTGAAGTAAAGTCTAATGAAACCGGATATGTAAAAGAAATTGATGCTTTAGCAATTGGAATTGGTGCCATGAAATTAGGAGCAGGACGAGAAACCAAAGAAGATTCAATCGATCCTGATGTTGGAATTATTTTAAATAAAAAAGTAGGAAATCAAGTAACAAAAGGTGAAACATTAGCTCTTTTATATAACAACAAAGAAAACATTGAAAATATAATCGATGAAGTGTTAAATGCCTTTGTTATAACAAAAGAAAAAGTAGAAAAGAAACCAATTATCTTGGAAATAATAACTGAATAACAAAAAAACCTGATAATCAATTATCAGGTTTTTTTGTTATTTATTTCATTATTATTCAATATATTTCACTTTATTTCTTCCAGCTTTTTTAGCAGCATACATCGCTTTATCAACCTTTTCAGTTATCGTTTCATATGTGTCTTCATCTTTAAATTTATATACTCCTAAACTAATTGTTACTTGACCAACAACATCAAATTTATAACCTTCAACAAGTTTTCTTAACTCATCAGCTTTATTTATTGTTTCTTGCTTATTTGAATTAAATAACATAATAATAAACTCTTCTCCACCATATCTTGCGAAAAGATCATCTTCTCGAATATTACTTTTAATAATTGATGCTAATTTTTCAAGGATATAATCACCTGTTTTATGTCCATAAGTGTCATTCACATCCTTGAAATGGTCAATATCAAACATAATGAAGCTTAAATCGTTATGATATCTTTTTGCTCTTGAAATCTCTATATTTAAATCAATTTCAAATTTACGTCGATTAGAAATATTTGTTAATCCATCTGAATAAGAAATAGTTTGTAACAAATTTCTATTTCTAATAAAAATACCAGATAACAACAGTATTCCTATATAAAGTGAAAAGATTAGTCCCCCAACTAGTAAATTTTGTAGATACAAATCTCTAACACCATTTATTTCACTTATTGAAATCATATATGCTACATCTTCGCCTTCAATATTTGCAATTGGTGTGAAAATAACTTCATAATTCTTTTTTTCATATTTTGTTGAAAATCCAAATTCAATAAATTCATCTAATTTTTCAATTTCATCTACATCAAATGAACCTAAAAAATCTTCAAAATTACGTTCCTCAATAAGATTTCGATCTTGACAATTAATTATAGTACCAATATCCACTAGGAAATTTTCAGAAAATTCAGTCACTTGATAATTATCTAAATATTCAGAATAAACTTTATCATAAACTACCTCTTTATCAATAACAAAGTAGTAATCACTATCTGTAAGTTCCGTTAAAACATTTATTACCGAAGTTAAAGCCACGCTTACTTCAACACTACCAATATGTTCTCCATTTCTTATAAGAGGGTAAACAAATCGATATCCATTAACTACTCGACCTTCTTCAAAACCTGCAATAGTAACATAGTCTTCATTTACAGTTCTGACTGAATATCTTGCTTCATATAAACTATCACCGTATTTTTCAGGAAAATGCATTCGTAAAAAACTAGTTGAATCAGGAAAATGAAAATGAACCTGTCTAAAATCATATTCTTTAACATGATCATATTCATCTATTAAATAGTCATAAAGCTCTGTCCTAAGTAAATCTTGTGTAGCCGTGTCTGCTTCGTAAGCAGTATCAACTAATTCTAATATATAATCAGTTTCGATATAATTTTCATAAATATATTTAGAAAATAATCCATAACTGTGTAGTGTTGTATTTATCTCATTATCTAGCTCATTTATTCTTCCTGCATAATATTCATCTTTTTTTTGATAATAATTACTAATAAAAAAGACGAAAATAATCGTAAAAACAAGTGTTATTACAGCAGCATATATTAAAAAGGATTCTCTCTTGTCTTTATACATAATTATCACCTCCAATACTATATTGTAACACCAATATTAAAAATAATAGATTTTTTTAAAAAAAGTATCAATACCCTTTATCTTTTGTATTTTTCGGCATTCTTTATATATATACATGCTACTTGTGTATTGTAAAAACAATCTTGGACCCAAAATAAAAATATGGAAGACAATCACTGGTATATTATTATCTCCCTTTGAATTATTATTTACTTTTTTTAATTATATGATAATAGTTCTTGCAAATATTTGGTAATACTTGATTTTTGTTTAATAATTATTGTATACTATATATGTCTTAAAGTCAGGGAGCTTAGAGAACTAGGCTGAGAGTATTCTTGAAACTAGAATAGACCATACCTGATCTGGATAATGCCAGCGTAGGATAAGATTTAAAGTAGTTTATACTTTGAATTAAATTTTGTCCTGGGTTTTTGGACAAAATTTTTTATTTGGAGGAGAAAAATATGAAAGAAACAAAAAGAATCACTGAAATAGCTATCTTAATAGCTGTTGCAGGAGTACTTGAAGCAACATCTACTTTCATTCCTTTTCTGCATATGCCACAGGGTGGAAGTGCGAGTCTTGGAATGTTACCAATCTTCTTTGTTGCTTATAAGTATGGAGTAAAAGATGGCTTAGTTGCTGGATTTGTATTTGGAATTATCAATTTTGCATTAGGAGGATTTTTAATTCACTGGGGATCAATATTCTTTGACTATATCTTTGCATTTACTGTTTTAGGAGTAGCTGGTATCTTTAGAAATACTGCTTTAATTAATAATAGAAGTTTTATTAAGGGAATAGCTTTAGCAGGATTTTTAAGATATTTAATGCACAGTATAAGTGGTGTTTTATTCTTTTCACAATTCGCTGGAACTGAAGGAGCATTTATTTATTCATTCATTATTTACAATTTACCTTATATGACTATTTCAGTCGTTTTATGTATTGTAGTTGGACTAAGTATTAAAGACCGAATAGCTAATTATTTATAAAAAGATACAATTTTGTATCTTTTTTATTTTATTAAATCTATAACAAATTATCTGTTTTTTTGATATAATAATACTGGTGATAAAAGGAGGAGATACTATGAAAATACTATTTGTAGGAAGCGAGGCAACACCTTTTTCTAAAACAGGTGGACTTGCTGATGTTTTAGGTGCCTTACCAAAAGAACTTGTAAAATTAGGTGTTGATGTTTCAGTTGTATTACCGAAACATGGAGTAACAAAGGAAAAATATAATAATCAATTAAAACTATTATGTAAATATCGTGTTACAGTTGGAAATAAACAAGAATATTGTGGAATTGAATCTCTAGAACTCAATGGAGTTACATATTATTTTATTGATAACGAATACTATTTCGGCTACAGAAATACTTTATATGGTCATTATGATGATGGTGAAAGATACGGTTTCTTTAATAACGCTGTTATGCAAATGTTTGAACATTTAGATTATTATCCTGATATTATTCACGTCAATGATTGGACAGCAGGTCTAATTCCATATATTTTAAATAAAAAATACAAACATTTAGAAAAATATAAAGATATGAAAACAATCTTTACAATTCATAATATTGCTTACCAAGGTGTTTTCTCGAAACATTTAATCAAATATTTAGATGTTGAATTTGATAATGAACTTGAATTTAATGATAATATTAATTTCTTAAAATGTGGTATAAATTCAGCAAACTTTGTAACAACAGTCTCAAATACTTATGCTAAAGAAATCTTACATGATTACTTTGGATTTGGGATGAGTGAAATCTTAAAATCACGAGAAGACACATTATTTGGAATTATTAATGGTATTGATTATGAAAACTTTAATCCCAAATTAGATCCTAATATCGTCTATAATTATAGCCCTTTTAACTACTTGAAAGGTAAAAGAGAAAATAAGAATGCATTAAGAGAGTATTTTAATTTAGAAAAGAATAATTTACCAATAATCAGTATGGTTTCAAGACTCGCTGAACCTAAAGGATTTGCTTTAATTAAAGAAATATTAGAAGATTATATAATTGAAAAGAAATTCCAATTTGTTTTACTTGGAAGTGGTGAACCAAATATTGAGCACTTCTATAACTACCTACAAGAAAGATATCCAGATAATGTTGGAGTATATATTGGATATAGTGATGCATTAGCAAGAAAAATATATGCTGGATCTGATATGTTTTTAATGCCTTCACGTTTTGAACCTTGTGGATTAGCTCAATTAATTAGTTTAAAATATGGAACACTGCCAATTGTTAGAAAAACAGGTGGACTAAAAGATAGTATTATCCCTTTTAATAAATTTACAAATGAAGGAACTGGATTTGGATTTGAAAACTATGAAGCAGGTGACTTAGCACATGCTATTAATTCTTCACTTGAAACATATAATGATAAACCTACTTGGAAAACTCTAGTGAAAAGAGTTATGCTAGAAGATTTTAGTTGGGAACAATCAGCTAAAAAATATTTAAGTCTTTATAAGAAACTAAAGGAGGAATAAAATGGAAACTTTAGCGTTAATATTAGCAGGAGGTAGAGGAAGTAGATTAGATATTCTATCAGAAAAAAGAGTTAAACCAGCTGTTCCGTTTGCTGGTAAATACCGCATTGTTGACTTTACTCTAAGTAACTGTACTAATTCCGGAATTTACAATATTGGAATTTTAACTCAATATTTACCACTTTCTTTAAATGAACACATTGGTATGGGTGCAGAATGGGACTTAAATAGAAGAGATTCAAGCATAAGTTTACTTCAACCATACAAAGAATGGTACGCTGGAACAGCTGATGCTGTCTTACAAAATATTGAGTATATTAAAAGAAAGAACCCTAAATATGTTCTTATCTTATCGGGTGACCATGTTTATAAAATGGATTATAAAAAAATGCTTGCTTTTCATGTCAAAAATGATGCTAAATTAACAATTGCAGTACAACCAGTACCTTGGAAAGATACTCATCAATTTGGAATATTAACTTCAGACAAGAATAATAAAATCAAAAAGTTTACTGAAAAACCAAAAAATGCAGACAGTAATTTGGCTTCAATGGGAATATATGTCTTTAATACAGATGTTTTACTTGAAGCAATTACTGAAGTAAAAGATCCAAAACTTGATTTTGGAAAACATATTATCCCTCATTTACTAACTAAAACAGACTTATTTACATATGTATTTGAAGACTATTGGAAAGATGTAGGAACATACGATGCTTATTTAGAAGCTAGTATCGAACTCACCACAACAGTTGATAAAATCAAGTTAGATATGTATGATAAAAACTGGAAAATTCATACAAAAAGTGAAGAAATGCCAAGTGTTAAAATTGGTAGTAAAGCTTCAATTAGCCAAGCACTAATATCTAATGGATCAATTATCGCAGGTAATGTCACAAGAAGTGTACTTAGTCCTGGAGTAATAGTTCATCCCGGTGCGACAGTAATTGATAGTGTTATACTAAATGATACAGAAATCATGCCTGGAGCCTATATTGAAAAAGCAATTATCGATAAAAGATGTAAAATATTAGAAGATGTCATTATCGGTGATGGAGATGATATGTCCCCAAATATTGAAAATCCAGAAGTTTTATTTAGTGGAATTAATGTAATTGGAACTGGAGTAACAATTCCCAAAGGTACTATCATTAAAAGAAATTGTCGTATCTTTTCATCTGCTAAATTCGATAAAAAAATCATTGAAACAGGAAGCACACTAAAATAAAAAGGCTATTTTTAGCCTTTTTTTATTATTTCATCAATAACTCTCAAGTAGTCAATACGAGGACTGTAACCTTCTTTAATTGAATATCCATTTTCCTTAATTTCTTCATATTTTATTGATTTTCTTCCTTCGATACTTCGCTTATAATATTTTACAAGAAATTTTGTTTCTAATAAATATATTTGGTCCAGAGCTTTAAAGAAAATCAAGACAAAACTAATTCCTTTATGCTTTTCAATACTTTCTAAATGCTTTATTTGATGAAAATGAATATTCGAAAGCGGAAAACTAGTTTTATTATTAGTTTCTTTGGCCTCAAAATCGATATATTTACCTTTGTATATACCATTATAATCAGTTGTCGATGGAATCTTATAATACGCCTCTTTAATCACAGCTCCACTTCTCGAAGGGTAGTCAACTTTAACAATTTGAATCGGTATCGGTTTTTTATGAATAATCGCTATATCATGGGATAAATAATACTCATTAGTTTCATTAATTATATTCTCAAAAGACATTCCTCGATTAGAATGATTAGTTTTATTCTTGATGAATTTTGTTTTTTTGTTAGGATAATTTATCATAAAATCACTTCCTAATAAATAATATATCATAAAGTAATAAAAAAATATACATTATAGTGTTGATAAAAAAGTTGTTTAATCTCACATTTACTACTAATATTCTCATATTATGATATAATAAAAAAGATGAATGCAATTTAACAAAAGGAGGTGCATTATGAGCAAAATCAAAATATTTGCCCTTGGTGGACTTGGCGAAAACGGAAAGAATATGTATTGTATTGAAGTTGATAACAAAATATTCATTTTAGATGCAGGATTAAAATATCCAACACTAGAACTTTTTGGAATAGATTCAATTATTCCTGATTTTACCTATTTAGAAAAAAATAAAAGCCGAATTGAAGGAATCTTTTTAAGTCATGGTCACGAAGATCATATTGGCGCGGTACCAAAACTATTAAAAATAATTAACGTTCCAATCTATGGTTCTTACTTTACTTTAGCCATTTTAAAAGACACAATGGTTGATCAAGGACTAGTCTTAGATAACTATAAGTTTTTTACAGTTTCAGGGAAAGACACTTTGACTTTTGGCAATGTTAAAATCGATTTTTATCGAGTAACACATTCTATCCCTGAATCACTTGGAATAGCAATAACAACAATGGATGGTGTCATTGTTTATGCCCCTGATTTTACCTTTGATCAAAATGTTACTGGAGTGTATAAAACTGATTTTGAGAAATTATCATATATTTCCGGCAAAAAAATTCTTGCCTTATTAGTAGAATCTCTTGGAGCAGAAAGGGTTGGTTATACACATAGTACAGAAAGCCTAGATTACGCTATAAATCAAGCATTTTATCAAGCAAAAAGCAGAATTATAGTATCAGCTTTTTCGACGGATTTAGTCAGAATTCAAAAGATTATTGATATTGCTTTGAAATATGAACGAAAAATAGCAATTATCGGTCGAAAAACACAAAGAACTGTGGATATTGCCGTTAAATTAAATTATTTAAAGATTCCAGAAGACAAATTAATTAGTTTAAGATTTATCGATGATAAAAATAAAAACGAACTTCAAGATGCCGTAGTTTTAGTTACTGGAGATAGACATGAACCATTTTATATGTTACAGAGAATGGTCAAAAAGCTAGATAGATTAATCCACATAAATAAAGAAGATACAATTATTTTATTGACTCCACCAGTACCTGGGACAGAGAAAATAGCTGCCCGCACTTTAGATATACTATATCGTTATGATACAAATGTCGTAAAGATTGATAAAAAAATATTACCTCCATCACACGCAAGTAGTGAAGACATAAAACTATTAATTAATATTTTAAATCCAAAATATATAATGCCTGTCATTGGTGAATATAGACATCAATACGCCTTAGAACATCTTTGTGTTCAGCTTGGTTATAACAAAGATGATTTATTCGTTTTTGATAATGGGAATGTGTTAGAAATGATAAACGGTAAAGTTGTCAATATTACTAACAAGATTGATAGTGGAGATATATTAGTAGATGGAATATTAGATGGAGACCTAAATGACGTTGTTTTAAGAGATAGAGAGTTATTAGCTCAAGATGGTGTTTTATTAATAATTGCTAATATAGATGCTAGAAAAAAAGAAGTTATTACCGTTCCTGAAATTGTGTCAAGAGGTTTCATTTTTATGAAAGAAAACGAAGAATTAATTAAGGAAGTTGAAGATATCTTTTATAAAGTTTCTTCTGAAATCCTAAAAAGCAAATATATTGATTGGCGAGTTTTTAGAGAAGCCTTAAAAAATGGTATTAGTAAACATCTCTACAAAGTAACTAAAAGAAGACCAATAATAATACCTGTGCTTATTGATACACAAACAACATAGTAGGCTTACGCCTGCTTTTTGTTTGAAAAAAAGTTTGATTTTCAAAACAAATGAGTAAATATTCATATTTTTAAAAAAATAAGTGAAAAGACTTTACAATAACGAGTAAATTACCTATAATAAGATAAGAATAAAATTATAAAAAATAGGAGGATTTAAATGAAAAAATTATTAGTTTTAGTTGCTGCTATGGTATTAGTACTTGGATTAAGTGCTTGTTCTAAAGTAGAAACTTACAAAATTGCAATGATTACCGACTCTGGTGGGATTGACGACGAATCATTCAACCAAGGTACTTGGGAAGGAATTATCGACTTCGCAGATGAAAATGATATTTCTTACAAATATTATAAACCTTTAGAAGTTTCTGATGATGCTTACTTAGAAGCAATCGATTTAGCTGTTGAAGGTGGAGCTGAAATTATCGTTACTCCAGGATTCTTATTTGAATCAAGTATCTATGCTGCTCAAGATTTGTACCCAGATGTATATTTCATCTTAATTGATGGTACTCCTCATGATCCTACATGGACAACTTGGAAAACTGCTGATAACACAATGCCTATCTTATTCAACGAACATGAAGCTGGATTCTTAGCTGGATATGCTGCTGTATATGATGGATATAGAGAATTAGGATTTACTGGTGGTATGGCTGTTCCTGCTGTTGTTAAATTTGGTGTTGGATTCATCGCTGGTGTTTACTATGCTGCTCAAGAATTAGAAGTTGAAGATGACATCGTATTCAACGATGATACTTATCATTACTTTGGAGACTTCGGTCCTAGTGATAACTTCAAAAACTTAGCATTAAGCTGGTATGCTGCAGATACTGAAATTATCTTTAGTGCTGCTGGTGGAGCTGGAGCTTCAGTTATGGCTGCTGCTGCAGATTCAGGTGCAATGATGATTGGTGTTGACATTGATCAATACGACCAATCAGATACTGTATTAACAAGTGCTATGAAACAACTTGGAAACGCAGTTCAACAAGGATTACAAGCTTGGTTAGACGGAGAGTTCGTTGGTGGAACTTCAGTTTACAAAGGTGCTGCAAACGATGGTGTTGCATTACCAATGGAAACTTCAAGATTTGAAACATTTACTACTGCTCAATACGCTGCAATCTTCTTAGATTTAGCTGACGGAACTGTAGTTGTTCCTGCTGACTACGATGCATTAGTTCTTTTCCTAAATGATGCTACTCTTGACATCCCTACCAAAGATGAAGTAGAAGGTACAACTGATTAATTTAAAAATTTAGGAAAGCAAATTTGCTTTCCTTTTTTTTATAATTATTTATAGCCATAAGTAGTAATATAAACAATTAATATGGGATATTATTTAAATCATATACTATCTAATTTTATACTTCCAATTAATATTGTATTATGGTAAAATTTATAAAAAGAGGTGAAGAGATGGAATATATTGTTGAAATGCTTAATATTACTAAAGAATTCCCTGGAATAAAAGCAAATGATAACGTAACTCTTCAGTTGAAAAAAGGTGAAATTCACGCTTTACTAGGTGAGAATGGTGCTGGTAAATCAACTTTGATGAGTGTTTTATTCGGCTTATATGTCCCAGAAGAAGGTATTATTAAAGTACGTGGCGAAGAAGTGCATATTAACAATCCAAATGATGCTAATAACTATGGTATTGGGATGGTACATCAACATTTTAAATTAGTTCATAATTTTACTGTTGTTGAAAACATTGTGCTTGGATTCGAAGACACAAAACACGGCTTTTTACAGTTTGACGATGCTATTAAGAAAATTACTGACTTAAGTGAAAAGTATAAACTTAAAGTAGATCCAAACCAACTGATTTCTAACATTAGTGTTGGAATGCAACAACGCGTTGAAATATTAAAAATGCTATACCGCAATGCGGATATTTTAATATTTGACGAACCAACTGCAGTGTTAACTCCACAAGAAATAGAAGAATTAATGAATATTATGAAAGATTTAACTAAAGAAGGTAAATCAATCATACTAATTACACACAAATTAAAAGAAATCAAACAAGTTGCTGACAGATGTAGTGTTTTACGAAAAGGTAAATACATTGGAACTGTTGATGTTAAAACAACTAGTGTTGAAAAAATGGCAGAAATGATGGTTGGACGTGAAGTAAGTTTCGTTATCGATAAAGAAGTTGCCAAACCTAAAGAAGTCGTTTTAAAAGTTGATAATATATCTGTTTACAATCATGCATTGAAGAAAAACTCTGTAACAGATGTCTCTTTTGAAGTTAAAAAAGGGGAAATATTATGTATCGCCGGAATTGAAGGAAATGGTCAAACACAACTAATTGAAAGTATTACTGGATTAAACCCAATCAGTAATGGTTCACTTACTTTAAATGGTATTGATATTTCTCATTATTCTGTAAGACAACGTAATAATTCTGGTGTATCACATATCCCTGAAGATAGACATAGACATGGTCTTGTTCTTGATTATAGTCTAGAAAAAAACTTAATCTTACAAACATATTTTAAAGAATTATTCCAACATAAAGGATTCTTAAAATTTGATGAGATAAGAATAAATTCAGATGATTTAATTGATCGTTTTGATATCAGAAGTGGTAAAGGTTCTACTACATCAGCAAGAAGTATGAGTGGTGGAAACCAGCAAAAAGTTATTGTAGCTCGTGAGATTAATCGAGATACAGATCTTTTAATAGCCGTTCAACCTACAAGGGGACTAGATGTTGGAGCTATTGAGTATATCCATAAACAACTTATTGCTCAACGTGATGCTGGCAAAGCTGTTTTATTAGTTTCACTTGAACTCGATGAAGTTATGAATGTATCTGATAGAATCATTATTATGTACGAAGGTGAAAACGTAGGGGAATTCGATCCTACAGTTGTTTCTGAAAATGAACTTGGATTATACATGGCTGGATCGAAAAGGAGTGATCAATAATGTGGGAAAAAGTTAAAAACTATCTAGTTGCTAATGCACTTAACTTAAATATCGGTTTCTTTCTCTTCTTACTAGTATTTATTATTCCTCAGTTTTTCGCAAATAACGATTCAATATTATTAGTTATTAGAGGTTTAATAGTTGCCACTGGTGGTGGATATATCTTTTATAAGCTTTTATTATTTAGAAAAAATAATCCTAATTTCAAACCTAGTGAAAGTAAATTGTTAGTTGATGTAGCTGGTAGTATTATTGCTATTTTAACTGGATTACTATTTGGATTAATCTTAATGCTAATTGTAAACCCAGGACAAGCATTTGGAGGATTTTTTGTAATTCTTCAAGGTGGATTCCGTAATATAAAAAGTTTTGGAGATATGATTTACTTCTCAGTACCAATTATCTTAACTGGACTGAGTGTTGCTTTTGCTTTTAGAACTGGATTATTCAATATTGGTGCCACAGGACAACTTACAATGGGAGCTTATGCAGCTGTTTATATTGGGGTTAAATGGGGAGTAATTGGTGAATTTAGTCCATTCTTACATTGGTTAGTTGCAATACTTGGAGCAATAGTTGCCGGAGCTTTATGGGGAGCCATCCCGGGACTATTAAAAGCATACCGCAATGTAAATGAGGTAGTATCCTCAATTATGTTAAATTATGTTGCAATGTATCTTAATACAATGTTAATTGTTAAATATATTTATAATAGAGATTTCGCTAGAGCATTAGCTCCAAAGTCAACTGCTGTTACTCCATTAATGAATTTACACTATTTATTACCTAATTCAAGTGTTAGTGGGGGAATTGTTGTTGCTATAGTTGTTGTAATAATCTTACATATAATACTAAACAAAACAACCTTTGGATATGAATTAAAAGCTGTTGGATTCAATCGTGATGCAAGTAAATATGCTGGGATGAATTCAAAAAGAAATATTGTTTATGCTATGGTAATCAGTGGGGCTGTTGCTGGGCTTGCTGGTGGACTTATGTACTTAGTTGATGGAAAGTTCTTACAACCATTAAATGTCTTAATACCTGAAGGTTTTACAGGTATTGCGATTAGTTTACTGGGACTGAGTAGTCCATTTGGAGTATTACTTGCTGGATTATTCTATGGTTCATTAAAACAAGGTGGTTTCTACTTACAACTATATAGTTTTACACCAGAAATCATTGATATTATTATAGCTGTTATCATCTACGCTAGTGCGTTAGGATTATTCTTACAAAAATTTGTTATACGTGCTATGAAAAAAAGAGAAATGTTAATAGATCAAAAACCTGAAGAAGCTGTTGAAGGGAGTGATGCATAATGAGTTTTGCTGATATTATGTATTTCATATTACCATTAGTAATAGCTTCAACAGTACCACTTGCTTTAGTTGCACTTGGAGCATTATTTAGTGAAAGATCTGGGGTTATCAACATCGCCTTAGAAGGAATCATGATTATGGGTGGATTTGTTGGGGCAATAACAATTCATTTACTTGAAGAAAATGCTCATTTACCTATTCAAACGGTTGCACTTATTGGATTATTAGTAGGAGCAATAATTGGAATTATCTTCTCATTACTTCATGCATTCGCAGCAATAAATATGAAAGCTAATCAAATTATTAGTGCAACAGCACTAAATATGTTTGCTCCAGCTTTCGCAATCTTTACTGCTAGAATTATATTTGGTACTCAAAGAGTTCCAATCGGTGATAGTTATATTATTACTAGAGTTCCTGGATTAGCATCGATTCCAATTATTGGTGATATTTTCTTCCAAGGAGCTTACTTATCAACATTACTAGGAATTTTTATTTTTATTATTGCAGTAATAGTCTTATATAAAACTAAACAAGGTTTACGACTTAGAAGTTGTGGTGAAAACCCACAAGCTGCCGATTCACTTGGTATTAATATTTACAAACTAAGATATGTCGGTGTAATGGTATCAGGAGCACTAGCTGGTATGGGTGGAGTAATCTTCGTATTAAGCTTCTCAACTAGTTTTAACGCAACTGTTGCTGGATTTGGATTCTTAGCACTTGCCGTATTAATCTTTGGTAACTGGAATCCTAAACGAATTATTATGGCTGCATTCTTCTTTGGATTTATGCGAGTTATAAGTAGTACAAAATCTGTTATTCCATTCTTAAATGATCTTGGATTAGAAGATGAAATATATTTAATGTTACCTTATATCGCAACATTAGTAGTACTAGCATTTGTTTCTAAAAATAGTGCTGCACCACGTGCTGCAGGAGAACCTTACGACCCAGGTAAAAGGTAAAACACATATTATTAAAGAAAGAGTTGTCAAATTAATGACAACTCTTTTTATTTGTTTATTATTATCAACAAAAATCTTCTAGTTGTTCTTCTGAAATATTACCAAGTAAATAAGCAGCAATGAACATTACAACTGTAACGATAACAAATGTAACACTGAAGCCGAAAAAGTTTATAATAACTGCTCCAACTAAAGGTAAAATAACCTTTAAGATATTTAATGATCCTCTAATACCAAGATATTCAACTCTTTCATCTCTTGGTATAATATCTAAAAGATATGGTTCAAAGCCAATACGACGACCACTAATCATAAATCCTAAAATAAAGAAGATAATCGCAAAATATTCAGGACTAATTGTTCCTAAATAAATCGCGAGCAAAGGGTTTAATCCGCCTAAGATAATACAAAATCGCATAATCGACTTAGCATTAAACTTAGAAGATAAAAATCCCCATACAATATTTGAAAAAATAGTACCGATCGTTAAAACTATTAGATATTTCCCAATATAACTATCATCAATAGTAAACACCTCTTTAGCAAATACCATATAAAACGGTAATATCATAATGCTAAATCCTGATAAATTCTCGACTATAATAAATGATTTAAAACTAGCGTCTTTTTTTAAGATAAGAGGTATTCTTTTTATAAAACTTTTTAATGATTCTTTATTCTCAATAATTACTGAAGTAGGTTCAGGTAATAAAATAAATCCCAAAGAAGCGATAATTAAGCCTCCTGAACCAATTAATAAACTTATAGCGTAATTGGTTGGATAAGCAATTCCCATTGAAAAAATTTGAGCAATTAGTAATCCACCTATAAACGCAGCTGAACCACCAAAAAACTGTTTAAGTGTATATAATTTAAGCCTTTTTTCTCTGGTCAATGTTTTAGCGATAATATCGGTATATGATAATCCTGCAAACCCAGCACTAATACTAAATAACGAAACAAAAAAGAACATACTAATAATTGTTAATGTTGCATTATTAACGCTGAAATAATATGTAAAATAAGCCATTCCAAGAAATGCTGAACTTCTTAAATAGATACCTAAAAGTAAATATTTCTTTTTTTGAGGTTTATTTCTTAAATAATGACCAAATATAACATTAAAAATAAGTGGAACTCCAAGCATAATACTATAAAAAGCTGCAAAGATGATTTTAGATTCCGTTAAAGTGGTTACTAAAGCCGGAAACACTGTATTTAAATCAAGCATAGAAACAGTCAATGCTAAAAAGAATCCATGCCAAATAAAGGCAAAATAGATAAACTTAGGTGATTTAATAAACTTCATAAACATTCTCCTTAAAATAATTTAATTCTATTATACTAGAGATTTAATAAAAGTGGTAATTCAGCGCATTATTTCTTTTTTTATAAATTTTTAGCTTATTTAAAATTTAAAAAAAATACTCAAATATGGTTGACTTTACCACAAGAAGGTATATACTATTAATGTGCATATGCACATAGGAGATGATAAAATGACCAGTAGAATAAAGCGTTACGCTAGAAGACTAGATAGTTCAAGAACCTTTAAACCAGCCGGAATTGCTAAGTCAGAACTTGAAACTGTCTATGTAATGTTAGATGAATTTGAAGCTTTGCGTTTATGTGATTTTGAAAAATTATCACAAATTGAAGCTGCTACAGAAATGCAAGTTTCAAGAGCAACAATTCAAAGATTATTATTATCAGGTCGTAAAAAGTTTGTTGATGTAATTTTAAACAACAAAATCCTTATCATTAAAAACGAGATTGGAAATATAAAATTAAAAGGAGAGAGCAAAATGAATATTGAACAAAAAGAGATTAAGAAAATATCTTTCCCAACAAGTGATAAAACCACTGTAGATGGGCATTTCGGACACACCAAAGAATTTGTAATTTACACAGTTAAAGAAAACACAGTAACAGAAGTAGTTTATGTAACATCGCCTCCACATCAACCAGGTGTTTTACCGCAGTTTTTAGGTCAAAATGGTGTTGATGTTATTATTACTGGTGGAATGGGACAAATGGCTGTCGATTTATTCCAAAGACAAGGAATTGATGTTGTACTTGGTGCTACTGGACGTATAGACGTTAATTTAAATGAGTATTTAGGTGGATTCCTAACATCTCAAGGAAGTGTTTGTCAACATGATGAAGGTCACGCTTGTGACCATTAAGGAGAAATAATATGAAAATAGCAATTAGTTCACTAGAAAATAATGAAAACAGTAAAGTATCAGATCGTTTTGCCCGTACAGAATACTTTGTAATCTATGATCATGAAGCTTTAAGCTTTACTTCAATTGAAAACACAGCTAAATCAGCTGGAAGTGGAGCCGGAGGTAAAGCTGTTAAGATTTTAGGAGACTTAGGTATTGATATTGTTCTTGTCCCTGAATTAGGGCCAAAAGCACTTGAAGCATTAGAAGCTTTTGAAATAAAAAGTTACCAATATCCAAGAGAAAAAACTGTTAGAGAAGTCCTTTATTTATATTTCGAAAAAAAACTTCCTGAGCTTTTGATTTCCACAAGCAAAGGTCGACACTAATGAAAATAGCTATTCTTAGCGGAAAAGGGGGGACCGGAAAGACTACTCTTTCCGTCAACCTTTTTTCTTACCTAAATAAGGCTACTTTAATAGATACTGACGTTGAAGAACCTAATAGTCACCTTTTTTTAAAAGGGGAAACCATTAAAGAGGAAGGTGTCTTTAAAAAATATCCATTAGTAAATGATGATTTATGTAATTATTGCGGTAAATGTAGTGATTTTTGTAATTTTAATGCCATTATTCCTGCAAAAAAGAAAGTTTTAGTCTTTCAAGATCTTTGTCATGATTGTGGAGGGTGCGCTCTTGTATGCCCAACTGACGCGATTTCTTACATTGATAAAGAAATTGGTAAAATTATTTATAAACAAATAGACAAAAATAAGTTATTTCTTTATGGAAATTTAACAGTAGGTGAAATAAGTGGTGTAAAAATCATTGAAACGCTGAAAAAATCTACTCAAAACGAAGAATTATTACTAATTGATAGCCCTCCTGGTACTAGTTGTTCAACTGTTGCTGCAATAGATGGGGCAGATTACTGTATAATTTGCGCTGAGCCTACACCTTTCGGTCTAAGCGATATGAAAATGGTTGTTGAATTATTACGCGCTGATAACCAAAATTTCGGGGTAGTAGTAAACAAAAGTAACCTCGGAAATGATGATATTTTCAAATATTTAGAAAATGAGAAGATAGAATTACTTGAAAGAATCAAATTCGATCGAGAATTCGCTAGTATTTTGGCTGATGGAAAGCTTTTAATAAATCATAGTGAATACTTTAAAAATAAAATGGCGAACATAGCTAGAAAAGTGCTTGGTGATAAATATGATCAATGAAATTGTAATAATTAGTGGAAAAGGTGGAACAGGAAAAACAAGCTTAACAGCTTCAATAATACCTTATTTTAATGATTTAGTTATCGCAGATTGTGATGTTGATGCTCCTGATTTAAATATTTTAATCCAAGGAGATACTGTAGAGGAAAAAGACTTTATAGGCTTTCAAAGACCAATTATAAACTACGATAAATGTAATTACTGTGGTCTTTGTCACACTTCATGTAACTTTAATGCTATATCAGAAGATATCATTATAAATGAGTCTGCTTGTGAAGGATGTAAAGTTTGTGAATATGTTTGTCCAACAAATGCAATTACAATGCATGATACAGTTATTGGTAAAATATTTCATCGTAAAACTGTTTTTGGACCTATGATAGATGCTCGCCTTATTCCAGGTGAAGAATCAAGTGGTAAACTCGTTGCCGAGGTTAGAAAACTCGCTAGGGAAGTCGCTTACAAAGAAAATAGAAATACAATAATTATTGATGGGTCACCTGGTATTGCTTGTAATGTAATAAGTGCAATTACAGGTGTATCTAAGGCAATTATTGTTACTGAACCAACAATTTCAGGATTACATGATCTTAAAAAAGTAGTTCATCTAATAAAAATGTTTAGCGTAGAAGCAAAAGTAATTATAAATAAATACGATTTATCCCTTAGTAAGGCCAAAGAGATTAAAAAGTACCTTGATTTAATGGGTATTGAAACAATCTTAGAAATACCATTCGATATTGAAATAGTAAATAGTATCAGCAATTTACAAATTCCATCCACAACAAATATTCCTTTTTTCACATCAAAGAAATGGTTTGAATTTATTGAATATTTAAGAAAATAAAGAGGCAAAAATGCCTCTTTTGTTTTATGCCTATAATAATATATAATAATATATATATAATATTATACTATAAGGGCCATTTTACTTTTTCTTTTTTAAGATAGTTTTTATTTTAATATTTCGATCTTTTAATGCTCTTTCATATTTACCAGTTTCTTTACCTTTATAATAAATTTTATTTTTAAGATCATCTGGTAAGTACTGTTGGTAAATAAGGGCTTCATTAAAGTCATGAGGGTATAAATACTTATCTTTTTCTTCAAAATTAGCAACATTGATTAAATGATTTGGAATTTTTGGTGTTTTTCCACTCATTACATCATCTAATGCTTTATCTATAGCGGTTACTGCACTATTTGACTTAGGAGATAACGCCATATCAATAACTAATAAGCTTAAAGGAATCCGAGCCTCAGGAAATCCGACACGTTCACAAGAACGTGCACAAGCATCCATTTTATTTATCACACTTGGGTTAGCTAAGCCAATATCTTCGTAGGCAATGACTGTCATTCTTCTTAAGATACTATCGAGATCTTCCATTGCAATTAATCGAGCTAAGTAATGAAGGGCTGCATCAACATCGCTTCCCCTTATTGATTTTTGGAACGCACTAAGGATATTAAAGTAATTATCTTCATCTTTATCCAAGGACAAAATCGGCTTAAGTAAGACCTTTTTAGTCATTTCTAAGGTTATATTTGTATTTGGATAGGACATATTTATAATCTCAAGACTATTTAAAGCTGTTCTAATATCACTATTTGAAGAAGTAGCAATGTATTCAAAAACTTTTTCGTCTATTGATGATGTTAATTCCTCTTTAAACTCTTTGTTTACCTGTTTTAAACGCTTAATTATATCTTCTTCAGTAATTTCTTTCAGCTTTAAAACATGTGTTCTAGAACGAACCGCAGGATTCACAGAGTGATAAGGATTATTTGTCGTTAGACCAATCATAATTATGTTCCCATTTTCCACATGTGGGAGCAAAAAATCTTGAATATCTTTGTTCATTCGATGAATTTCGTCAATTATTACTAAAGCTCCATAGTTTATGCTAACCTGTACTATTTCTCTTAATTGAGCTTTCTTATCAGTTGAAGCGTTAAATTTATATGTATTAATTCCAAAATTTTCTGCAATTACAGTTGCAATTGTTGTTTTTCCAGATCCGGGAGGTCCATAAAGAATCAAACTGAACATTTGATTATTGTTTATCATCTTTCTAACTACTCCATTTTTCCCAATAATATGGTTTTGTCCAACAATATCATCTAATTTAGTTGGTCTAGCTCGATAAGCTAGTGGTCTCTTGATTTCCATTCTATCACCTCACTATATTTTAACATAAAAATGAGTTTTTTTATGATATAGTCTATCAGATATGATAAGAAATAGCTTTTTTTAGTTCTTTATGTTTGAAACTAGATAATATAAATGATAAAATACATTTGCGAGGTGAATTTAATGGAAAAATCATTAATTATTAAAGAGATTAAACGACTTAAAGAAGAGAAAAACGCTGTTCTTTTAGCGCATTTCTACCAAGAAGGCGATATTCAAGATATTGCTGATTTTACAGGTGATAGTTTATACTTAAGTCAAGTAGCAAGTGAAACAAATGCTGATGTTATTGTTTTTGCTGGTGTTCGTTTTATGGCTGAAACTGCTAAAATACTATCTCCAGAGAAAACTGTCTTATTACCCGTTAAAGAAGCAGGATGCCCAATGGCTGATATGGTCACAAAAGCTCGTTTAATAAAATATAAAGAAAAACATCCTGATAGAATCGTTGTTTGTTATGTTAATTCCACAGCTGAAGTAAAGGCTTTAAGTGATATATGTGTTACAAGTAGTAATGCTGAAAAAATAATCAAACATTATCAAGGACAAAAGATGTTATATGTCCCAGATAAGAACTTAGGGACTTACTTAAGGGAAAAATATGATTTGGATATGGAATTATGGCCAGGATTTTGCTGTATTCACAATGATTTATCTTTAGATCAAGTAGCGATGATGAAGAAAAAGTATCCAAAAGCTCAGTTTATTGTTCATCCTGAAGCAAAACTAGAGATTGTTAAAGTCGCAGACTTTGCAGGAAGTACAAAAGGACTCCTAAACTACGTCATTGAGAGTGATTGTGATGAGTTTATTATTGGAACAGAATACGGCATTATTCACACTATGGAAAAAGCATGTCCAAATAAGAAATTTCACATTCTAACTAATGATTTAGCTTGCTATGACATGAAATTAACAAGATTAGAAGATATCTATTATGCATTAAAAGATAATAAATTTGAAATTGAAGTAACTAAAAACATTAGAGTAAAGGCCTTTAAGGCTTTAGATAAGATGATGAAACTAAGTTAGGTGGTAATATGAAACAAATTAAAACAGATGTCATAATTATTGGGGCAGGACTTGCCGGTATTTATACTGCTTTAAATATCGATTCTCAAAAAAGAGTCGATATTATTGTAAAAGAATCACTAATTGTAACAAATAGTAACCTAGCTCAAGGTGGAATAGCCGGTGAACTCGATTTTATTCAAGAAAATATTGATGCTCATATTGATGATACCTTAAAAGCAGGTAGCTTTTTGAATAATAAAGAAGCCGTAAAGGTATTAGTTACTGAAGCAAGTGAAAATATTAACAAATTAATGAATTTCAAGGTTGATTTTGACCGTGATGAATATGGAGAAATCCTCTTAACTAAAGAGGGAGGTCATAGTACAAGAAGAATTTTACACATAGGTGGAGATTCAACTGGAAAAGATATTATGAAAGCTTTAAAAAAAGAATGTTTTACAAGAGAAAACATTCACATTCATGAAAACATGATGGCTTTAGAGCTATTACATCGTGATAATTCTTGTTTTGGGGTAAGTTGTTTGAACAACGGTACTGAAACAATTGAATTTATTGCTCAAAATACTATTTTAGCAACCGGTGGTATTGGAAATATATATGGATCAACAACAAATTCTGCAATTGCAACATCAGATGGTATCGGAATGGCATATAGAGCCAATATAAAACTCGAAGGATTAGAATTTATTCAGTTTCATCCAACTGCTTTTCATAATGAATTTTCTAAAAGCCGTTTTAAATTCTTAATTTCTGAAGCTATCAGAGGTGAAGGCGCATATTTACTTAATTCTGAAGGTGAAAGATTTATGAAAAAGTATTCACCTTTACTTGAATTAGCACCACGAGACACCGTTTCTCAAGCAATTTATCGTGAAATGTATGATACATGGACAGACCATGTTTATTTAGATACTCGCCATTTAGGTGAAAAATACCTTAAAAACCGCTTCCCAACAATCTATAATCATTTAAAAACTGAAAACATTGTTATGGGAAAAGACTTAATTCCTGTATCTCCCGTTCAACATTTTAATATTGGAGGGATTAAAGTAGATTTAAATGGCCAAACTAGTATGAATTCTCTATATGCTAATGGAGAATGCGCATCAAACGGAGTTCATGGAGCCAATAGATTAGCCTCTAATTCACTTTTAGAATGTATTGTATTTGGAAATCGCATTGCAAATGATATAAATAATAAAAAATCACATAAAATTGATTTTGAAGGTCATATTGAACAATATCATAGTTATAAATATAATTATAAGCCAATAAAAAAGAAACTAGGAACAACAATGGATGAATATGTTGGTATAGTACGTACAAAAGAAGGATTATTGTTTGCCAAAAAAATTGTTTTAAAAATGAAAAAGAACTTAAACAAGTATCCAAATAATTCAAAAGCTTACTATGAAGCCCTTAATATGGTCCAAACAGCGTTAATTATTATTGATTCTGCACTGAATAGAAAGGAAAGTATCGGGTGTCACTACCGAATTAACTAAATATGAAGACAAACTACCATACACATCATTACTTGTGCAACCACGCCACAGGTAAAACAGAAGATTATGTAAAAGAAGCCATTAAAATCGGCTTAGAAGTACTAGGAATGAGTGATCACGCCCCAAACACTAGAGTAAATGATCAAGGAGTGAGAATGAAACCTAGTGATTTTCCATTCTATCTAGAAGATATTGAAGATGCACAGCGTAAGTATGCAGGCAAAATCAAAATCTTAAAAGGAATTGAAGTAGAATATTTCTACGACCATGAAGAATATTACGAATTTTTACGCGAAAAACTAGATTATTTGATTCATGGACAGCATTATATATCAATGACAAAGAGAATGGATGATCTAATAAGTGGATTTAACCTGAAAACAGTTGAACAAATAAATCGCTATGCATCATATTTAGAAGATGCAATAGAATCTGGATACTTCGATATCATAGCACATCCCGATTTATACATGAATAATTACCCCAAATTTGATAAATATGCGGTGAGTGTTGCCCATCGAATTTGTAAATCAGCAAAAAAACACAATATCATCCTCGAATATAATGCAAATGGATATAGAAGAGGTGGAAAAAATACAGAAAAAGGTTTTTTTCCAAACTACCCCAGACTAGAATTTTGGAAAATTGTTAAAGAATACAATTGCAAAACAATTTTTAGCAGCGATTGTCATTCTCCCGAATTTCTATACAATGATACCGTAAAAGAAGCAGAAGAAGTATACCTAAAAATGGGTCTAAATAATGTCGAATATTTAGAACTAAAAAAGAAGTAAAAAAGGGTGATATTGGTACCCCTTTTTTTATGCCTAATTTGCCCTCTAATCGACAATACTATATTGGGGTAATATTGACACTCACTTTAAATAAAGACACAACACATTTGAAATTTGTAGTTCAATTATCCACTTATTTTAAAAACAGAAGTATCAAAGAAATAACATAGTCATTGAAACTAAATGAATATGTTAACCAATACAAATATGAGAGAAGTTAGTATAAAATTACTATAAAGAGAGGCTTTTAATTATATTGTTAATCAAAAGAAGGTGTTTTGCTTGAATTCAAATGACTTCCTATAATATATATTATGTTAACTTATATGTATTAGCAACACTAAAGTACTTTAGTTAACTGTGTGGATAGTGTGGAAAACTTAATCGTCGCTTCTATCAGCCTCTCTTCCCCTTATCTCTAAAATCAAATTAAATAGTAACAATAAATAAAATTGCAAAAACATTAATATCGCTGTTTTTGTTAAGATTAAATTATCATCATTTTTTGTATTTTAAAAAACACCATTTTTTGATAATATATTTTTTGATTTAGGATCAATAATATGTTAACAGGATTACCTTCTTTTTAAGCCTCATATTTCAATCGAATTTTGATTTACTTTATTAGGTTATATGTCACTCCAAATCTAAGCTAAAAAGTCCCTTATATTTTAACTTCTATTTCTCTCTCGATTTATCCTTTATTCTTCTCTCTTTTTTTTACACAAATAAATACTTGTTTTTTCGCATTATCATTTTTAACAATTTTTCACTGTTTTTCAAAATATGTGACATTTCATGCTTTTTTGTCTCTTTTTTTGTTTTTCATTTTTTTCAAAAATAGCCAATGGCCAATTTCAAATCGATATGCATAATGCTAAGGCATTCAAAACTTCATTTCCAATTAGAAGTTTCGCATATTTTCATAATATTTTAGAAAATCTATTCATTTTTTCTTAATTTTTATCATTATTTTTTTCTAGTGATTTGTATATATAATATAATCCTCATATGTTATGATATTTACGAGGTGATTTAATGAGTAAAGTTGCACTTATTTTTACTGGTGGTACAATCGCAATGAAAGATGACGCAAATTTGCATGGAGCAATTCCAAGTTTATCTCCAAATGAAATAATTTCTGCGCTTAGTGGAATTGATGAATTTGATAATTTGCTTGTTCATGAGTTTTCTAGAAAACCATCCCCGTCAATTACTCCAAAAGATATGATGGAGATTGGAAATTTAATTAATAATTTTCTACTCGAAGATCATATTGCTGGGGCTGTTGTGATTCACGGGACTGATGTACTTGAAGAAACTGCTTTTTATTTAAACGCAGTAATTAAATCAAATAAGCCAGTTGTTTTAACTGGATCTATGAAAAATGCCAGTGAACTAGGATATGATGGACTCACTAACTTAGTTTCTAGTATAAAAGTTTGTATGTCTCCTAACTCATTAGATAAAGGTGTACTCGTTGTAATGAACGATACTATAAATAGTGCTCTAGAAGTAACAAAAACTCATACAATGAGCTTAGATACATTTAAAAGCATTGAATTTGGTCCACTTGGTATAATTGATCAGGGTGAAGTTATTTATTATCGTGACATTACTCATAAGGATAATTACGATTTTAATAATATAATTAATGATGATACTTACTTATTTAAAGTATACGCTGGAATGGATGGTCATTTTATTGATTATTTAATGTCTAAAGGAGCAAAAGGTATTGTGCTTGAAGCTCTCGGTAGAGGAAACGTTCCTCCAATGATGTTAGATTCTATTAATAAAGCCATTTCTAAAGGAATTCATATCGTTATTGTATCAAGATGCTACTCAGGTAGAGTACTTGATACTTACGCTTATAAAGGTGGGGGAAGAGATCTTACTAATATAGGATGTATTCTTGGTGGAAATTATAACGGACAAAAGGCTAGAATACTTCTTATGCTAGCTATAAGTAATAATTATTCTCATGAACAAATAATAGACTTATTTAAGTTATAATATTATCAACTATTCCAAAAGTGAAAAAAAGAAACGATCGAATCGTTTCTTTTATTTTAGATATACAATCATTGCAGCAATACAGAATAGAACACCCAAAATGATATATATAAGCTTTAAATATTTATCTATCAATGAATATGTAGGTAAACTTTTTCTTTCTCCCCGATGATAATCCTTTATTTTTTGATCTGCAGCAGCTAAATTAAAAACAGATTGATTACCACTAGTAACTATTCCAGTAGTTCGTCGAATAACAAATAAAGCTGCAAGCCCAATAATAATATTAATTATCCCTAAATAAAACAATGTATCAATTAAAGCATATTCTGAATCTCTATTTGATTCCATAATCACAAAGTACAAAAATGTATTTACAATAAATGGAAGTATTATTCTAACTAATAATATTATTTTTTTGAACATTATAATTCTCCTCTTTTATTTCAACATTTGTGCTAAAGCTTCTTTTAATAAAATATTAGTTGGCTTAGATCCATCTAAGCCCTTAACTGCTCTTTTTATTTCTTTTGTTTTATATCCTAAAGAATTTAATGCTTCTTCAACTTCAGAAACATTAGTAGATAAAGCGCGAGCTTCTTCAGTAAGATCAATTTTTCCTTTTAAATCTAATATAATTTGTTGACTTGATTTAGGTCCAATTCCTGGGAACTTACTTAAAAACTTTGCGTCACCTATTTCAATTGCTCCAACAACATCGTCAACATTCCCACTTGCTAAAATGGCTATTGCACTTTTAGGCCCAATTCCTTTAACACTTAAGAGTTTAATGAATAACCCTTTTTCATCAAAAGACTTAAATCCATATAAGTGGATAGCATCCTCTCTAACATAATGATGAATGAATACTTTTATTTGTTCATCTATTTTAAAATCATATGGATTTGGGGTTATTACTTCATATCCAACATTGTTCACATCAACTGTAATCTTGTTTGGTTTTATTTCCGTAATTGTCCCGTTTAAGTAACTATACATATTATCACACTCCATGTTTTATTATATCATAAAACTATTTATATGTTATTGATAAATAAGTTCGTGTTGCGAACCATGTAAAAAAGCAGGCTAACCGTAGCCTGCTTTAAGGTTAATCAGTAAATACAAACAAGAAAATCTTAATCTATCAAAAAGTAATTAATTATAAATTCAAGAATTTCGTCACTTCCTGTATACGATTCAATAACTTCAATTGGTTCTTATGTACATGAAGATAACGTAAATGCCATTATAGTGATAAGTATTATTAGTAGTTTATTCATCGTTTTCATCATCATAGAATACTGAAATTAATGGGTTATCATCTTGCACAAAATACCACGTAATATAGACCCCTATTAGATCTTCTTTATAATCGAAAATTCTATAAAGGTTATATTTACCACCTAAATAATTACCTGTTGTTAGTTCAAAGATTTTCCATCGCACATCCATGTCAATCTCAAAAAGTATTCCACCATGTTCTTCAACATTGTAGTATGCTACTCTATATCCAAATTCAGTAAATTCAATAATACCTAGTGCGTTTCCTTCAATATCTGTGTAAATACGATTTTCTGTTAGAGAATAACTATTTTTAGCAGTATAAAGAATATCTTGATCAACTAGTTCTAGTGTTTTTGCTTTATGTAAGTTATTTATTTTTCCATAATCCTCAAATTCAACAGCGTAGTAAATATCAAATTCCTCTATTTCAAGCGTTTCTTTGAATGAATTCTCACCTAGGTAATGTTTATGCACAGAACCTGCTGGATATTGAATTTGATCAACAAGAACCTTATAAGATATTTCTTTTGAATATTCTCCTGTGCTATCTTCTATATGTCCAACAGCTATTTCTTCAGTATTACTAACTCCTTGAGTAATAGTTTCTTTTGTTACTGTGAAGAAGTCAGTATTGCCAACTGAACCAGATATATCTGATCTAAGTATCTCAATAACGCCTTCATCTTCGCTAAAATCATAATGTGTAACTTCATCTAACTGCGACCAATTTCCGACGATATCTTCAAGAACGTAGACCTTCTGAGTTGATTTAAATGAATCTTCATAGTATTCATTAATTACTATCCTCTTAAAACTATTGTAATAAATGTATGGGTTATAAGAATATACTGATTCATTATCAATAATTTCATAGTTAGTTGAAGACAACAATGAAGCTGTGATTATTCTACCTTTAGAATCATAAGTTACTGTTATATCAGTTTTCTTAACTCCTGAAAAAGAATCTCCCCAAATGGGATACATTTCTGTTAAATCACTTTCTCCTACTCTATATTCATTTGACATTCTTTCTATAACTGTTATTTCCAGTCTATAAGGTGTGTTAATAATAACTTCTATTTCACCACAATTCATTGGTAAAATTGTATCATAAATCAGATTCCCATGGGAATCATAATATGTGCATCCACTAATAGCAGGAGTCTCAAATGTATTAATATAAGCCATTTGAACTTCGCTAAAGACAAAGATTAGAAGCCCAAAAGTTATTACTGTTAAAGATTTTAAGATATACTTTTTTGAGTCCAACTTAGTTTCTAATTGATTATAAAACCGTTTTAGTATTCCAAAAAAGATTAATGATACTAATAAGAATAAGCTAATGTGTTTTGTGAAAAAGTATAAAGGCTTATAAAATGGTAAAAAAATTGCAATTAAAAAGATAACAAACAAAATTGCTATTGATATATAATATATTTTTTTCATCTATTTCTTCCTTTCATAGTTTTTTTGTAATAAAAACTATGAAATTAACATCTATACACTCTTAACTTATGATAATTAACTCTATTAAAAAATTGTTCTTTGTACATATATGTTATAGTTGTAATTTTTAGGTTAGGGATTTCTTTGAAATTATAATTAATTAAGATGACTATCTTTAATATAAATAAGATAGGTAGGTAATAAAGCAGATATATTGCCGTAAATCCTAAGGCAATTGTTATTACTAAGAAAGCAATACCAGATGCTCCAGAATTACTTGATACGATTCTACTAATTCTAGACAAATTAAAAATCTGTCTTATTAAGAAGATAACAAAAACACTGAACAATGAAACATTAAATAAGCTTAATCGTTTTTTCATATTATCTCCCTCTAAACAGATTTGTTTACTTGATTATATCACAACAATTAGAAAAACGACAGATAGTCTGTCGTTTTTACTAGTCAATAAATTCAAATTCAAATTCAAATATTCGAACAGTGTCACCATTCTTAACACCTTTATCTCTTAATTCTTTATCTATTCCAAGACTTCTTAAAATACGTGCAAATCTTTTAACTGATTGATCTTTAGTAAAATCTGTCATTAAGAAGATTTTCTTAAGTCGTGATCCAGTGACATCATATACACCATCGTCACCCAGTTTAATTTCAAATAGAATTTCTTCTTTCGTATATGTATATTCAACAACCTCTTCATAATCTGCTTCATCATACATTTCAAAGCTATCAGTTTTATCTAATAAGTTGGCTGTTTTGTATATCAATTCTTGAATGTTATATTTCGTTGCGGCACTTATTGGAATGATTTCATAATCCTCTTTAAGTTGAGTTTTAAATAATTCAAGATTGTCTTTTGCACCTGGTAAATCCATTTTATTAGCTACAATTATTTGTGGTCTAGCTAGTAAATTGTATCGATATGTTTTAAGTTCTTTATTTATCACAGTGTAGTCTTCGAAAGGATCTCTCCCCTCACTTCCTGACATATCAAGAACATGTAAGATTACTTTTGTTCTTTCAATGTGTCTTAAAAACTGAAGACCAAGCCCTTGGCCTAAACTAGCTCCTTCAATTAAACCTGGTAAGTCAGCCATTACAAAACTACGACCTTCTTCAACTTTGACAACCCCTAAATTAGGAACTAATGTTGTAAAATGGTAACTCGCTATTTTAGGTTTCGAGTTCGAAACTATACTAATAATAGTCGATTTACCAACACTAGGTAGTCCCACAAGACCAACATCAGCTAGTACTTTAAGTTCAATACGAACGCTCTTAGTGATACCTGGTTCCCCTTTTTCAGATATTTCTGGAGCTGTATTACGTGAAGTTGCAAACTTAACATTACCGCGTCCACCACGCCCACCCATACAAACAACAACTTGTTGTTTATGGGTAGTGATATCTCCATAAACTTTATTTGTTACTTCATCATAAATGGTTGTTCCTATAGGTACTTTTACAATTTTATCTTTTCCGTTAGCTCCATCCATCTTTTTAGGTTTCCCATTTTCACCTGAATCAGCTTCAATTATTTTGTTATATCTTAAATCAACTAAAGTCGAAAGACCTTCATGACCCTCAAAAACAATGCTTCCACCTTTTCCACCGTCGCCACCAGCTGGTCCTCCCATCGGAACATACTTTTCGCGACGGAAAGCAACAATACCATTTCCGCCTTGTCCTGATTTCACTTTTATTTTTACCAAATCTACAAACATATTTGTACCTCCTAAAATGCTTTATAATAATCTATAAAGCATTAATCCACTGATGGATTTCATCTCTTGATTTAAATATTAAAATTTGTTTTTTATTTTCATACTTTTCAATTATCGCTTTAACATATCTTCCTTTGTTTTTATAAAACGCTGTATACTGCAAGAATTCTTGATCAATTCCCTCAACACATCCTTCAGCCATATCAGCGCGACTACGATGTTTATATTTTTCAGCTCGTTCATGAATTCCTTTTAATGATACTTGAAGACCAAAATCTAATAAGACAACTGTATCCGCTAAATCTAAACGATATTGGAAATGACGGTTATTAGTATAATTACCATCTATTACCCATTTTCTATTTTTACGAAAGAAATCTTTCATATAATTATCAAATTCTACTTTACCGATATTATTCCAATTCTTTTTCCAATAGATTGAGTCTAAGTGTAGTGCTTTTAACCCTAGTTTCTCCCCAAGTATTCGACAAATTGTTGTTTTACCAGTTCCACTTGGTCCTAAAACAATTATTCTATTCATCATATTGTTAGTACTTCAGTATCCGGGTCTTTCATCTTATCGCTAAGAAACACTCCAGAATACATCACCTTCACACCTAGACTTTCAAGTAAATCTGTCGCACCAACATTATCAGCACATGTTTTGCATGCATAGAGATTCACTTCGTTTTTAATTAGGTTTTTAAGACGTTGTTGAATTATTGTATCTTCCATAACCTTTTCTTTTGATGCTCCCCAAATGAGTAATTCAACCTCACTAAACCACTCATGTTTTTTAGAGTTATAAACATAAGGAATAACAAAATTATGAATATCTATTTCATTTTCTGATTTCCATACAACTAATAATTTCTTCATCTTTATTCCTCCAAGACAAGTTCATAAGCTAAACGATCGATTGTTTCTAAATAATCTAGTTCAATAAATCCGTTTTTCTTTAAGAAACTGCGCATTTTATAGTTTTCTAAATGAGTATCAATTTTAATTGATTCATAATTTCCCTTTTTGCCAATTTTTATTGCTTCATCTAATAAGCTTTTAGCAATCCCTTTATTTCTCGATTTAGGACTAACAAGCATACGATGAATTACAATACTTTTTTCTTTTAGCCATGAGTTAATTGTTTTATAAGGTGGATCATCTTCAGGTAAAATTGTTATTGTTCCAAGTATTATGTTTTTTTCCTTATATATAATAAGAGCATTACTATCAATATCATTTTGAAAATCAGAATAAGCTGGATAGCCTTTTTTCCACTGTGGAATACTAAAATATTCCATATCTCTAATCACTAAATTAGCTAATTTTTCAATTTCGTCCAAATCACTATATACAGCGTAGGTTAACATAATCTCACCTCATACATTAATTATACTGATATTATAACATTTTCAATAAAAATGGCAAACCACGTTTGTGATTTGCCAACTAATTATGCAGGGTATACTGAAGCTTGTTTTCTATTTCTACCTTTACGTTCAAATTTAACATTTCCATCCATTTTACTATATAATGTATCGTCTCCGCCGATACCTACATTGTTTCCTGGATGTACTTTTGTTCCTCTTTGACGATAAATGATAGAACCAGCTGTACAGAATTGACCGTCTGATAATTTAGCTCCAAGTCTTTTAGATTCTGAATCACGTCCGTTTTTTGTAGATCCAACACCCTTTTTAGAAGCCATACATTTTAAGACATTAATTTCTATTAACATTTAAGTCACCTCCGATTTTTTTAATTCTAACCATTTATTTTTGTAACTGTTAGTTTTGTATAAGACTGTCTGTGTCCTTGTTTACGACGATATTTCTTTTTGGCTTTAAACTTGAATATTATAAGTTTCTTTTGTTTACCGTGTTTTTCAACTGTTGCGTCTACTGTAACACCTTCAACATAAGGATTACCAATTCTTAAAGATTCTCCACCAACCATTAATACTTTGTCAAATGTGAAGTTTTCTCCTTCGTTTACGTCGAGTTTTTCAACGTAAATTAGTTTTCCTTCAGAAACTCTAACTTGTTTTCCACCTGTTTCGATTATTGCGTACATAAAGCACCTCCTCATTATTTTAGTTAAGACTCGCCATTAAGGTGCAAATATGCTTTAACCTTTTCTGTGCGGTATGCCGTTATTCAGCGTTAAAATAATACCTCATAATTAATAATTTGTCAATCATTTTTACTTGATATTATGGAAAGCCATACTTATTATACAAAAAATTGATATTAATTCAAGATAAATCTTTGTTATTTACCAACAAACAAATACATCTAATGTTGTTATTGCTAAAAAACTAGTAGATAATAAATCGGTTAGTGTTAATAATTATGACGCCATTATGACTATTCAGTTTGTTGAAGCTGGGACATATGTGATTGAAACCACAACATATCAAACAAGCTATCCCGATTTCACATTAGGAGTTACTAATATTAGTATTGGTATAATGCTTCTCAAGATATTTTTAATTATCGGAGTTGGAATAGGTGGCTTTGTTCTTATGATTATGATAAATACGGTAATTACAAATAAAACCTTCCAAAATGGAAGGTTTTTAGATTATTCCCTTTTCTTTAAAAGAATAATAGCGATCTTTTCCTATTATAATATGATCAAGTAACTCGATATCCATCATCTTTCCATTTTTATAAAGGATTCTAGTTATATCAATATCTTGTTTTGAGGGGGTTGGATCTCCACTAGGATGATTATGAGCCACTATTATTGTTGCTGCACTATTTATGACGGCATGTTTAAATAACTCACGGGGATGAATTAGAGAACTATTTAAAGAACCAATGAATAATGTTTCCTTTTTTACTAGTTCTCCTTTCGTATTCAAGTATAAAGCAACAAAGTGTTCTTGGGTTTTCATTTCTAAATCATCTTTTAAAAATAAAAAAATGGATTCTGGGGAATGGAGTTTTACTTGCGAAACAAAACTTTCTTTAATAACCCTTTTTCCAAGTTCAAAAGCAGCAAGTAATTCGATAGCTTTTGAAGTACCTATTCCTCTAATCTTCATCAAATCTTTAATAGGTGCATTACTAAGTGCTTTTAAATTATCATACCTATAAAGAACTCTTTTAGCCAAATCAATTACACTTTCTTGTCTAGAGCCTGTTCTTAAGATGATTGCTATTAACTCATGATTACTAATTGCTGCTTTTGGATATTTTAAAAATCTTTCTCTAGGTCTTTCTTCAATTGGTATTTCTTTAATCATAAACATAAGTATCCTCCTCAAAAAAAAATAGTGCCTCGGCACTATTTTATTTTTTTTCTAACTAAACTGATAAAGTACAAACTACCTGTGATTAGCAATATCTCATTATCTTTTAAATCTGTCAAAGATTCTAAAGCGTCATCAACATTACTTTCTAAGTACTTTTTAGGATGGCTGGAGACACTATATAGATTTTGTGCTGTTTCACATCGAGCATAATCAAAATCAGTAAAATGGATTTCATCTGCGAAAGTTTCAAGTACTTGAATAACATCAAAGTATTCTTTATCCGCCATTGATGTGAATAATACTTTAATATACTTATCTTTATAAAGTGCTCGCATTGAATCTCTTAAGACAGTTGCCCCACCAATATTGTGAGCTCCATCTAAGACAATTGATCCGAATGTTTCTAGTCTTCCTGGCCAGTTAGTTTTTAATAGTCCTAACTCTATATTACTTAGAGATACATTTGTTTTCTTTAAGTTGTTTAGTTGTTTTACTATTTCAATTGCTAGTGAGGCGTTAACTACTTGATGAGTCCCCATCATTTTTATTAAAAAATCTTCCTCTTTATATTTAAAACTTGTTAACTCTCCATATTGAGGATTAGTAATATCTTTTTCATTTACAATCGTTAGATTAGCTTTCTTTTTTTCACAATAATCCTTGAACATCTCTAATAAGTCAGGATTAATTTCAGATGTAACTAAAGGAATACCTTCTTTAACAATTCCTAACTTACAAAAAGCAATCTCTTCCAAAGTGGATCCTAAAATGTGCATATGGTCAAAGTTAATGTTAGTAATAGCTGTGATAATGGGTTTCACAATATTGGTTGCATCTAAGCGCCCGCCTAATCCAACTTCGTATATAACAAAATCACAATTTTTATCTTTAAAAAAGAGTAATGATATTAAAGTAATCAATTCAAAGAAAGAAATTGCATCATTATATTTTTCTAATACTTCGTAATGCAAACTATATACCTTATTAATATAATATAGAAGCTCCTCACTAGTAATATCATTATAATTATAGGTGATACGTTCATTAAATCTGACAATGTAGGGACTTGTGAAAGCCCCCACATTATATCCTTCAGATAATAAAATGTTTTTTAAGTATGAAACAGTTGAACCTTTCCCGTTGGTCCCTGCGACATGAATTACAACTAAATCATTTTCAGGATTACCTAAAATATTACAAGCAAGTTCCATTCTTGATAAGTCATATTTGTCTCCAAATCTTTTTATTGATTCAATCCATTTAACAGCGGCATCTAAATTTGTAAACATTATTCTTTAAGTTCTTTAATTCTAGCTTTTATTGTTGAGTAGTGTTCTTGGTAATTGATTAATTTGGTTTTTTCTAACTCAACTTTGCTAATTGGTGCTTTATTGATAAATTTTTCATTAGAAAGCATCTTTTTTGCTCTTGATATTTCTGATTCTATTTTGCTTAATTCGTTTTCTAATCTCGCAATTTCCTCTTTAATATCAATTAAACTTCCTAGTGGTAAATACATTTCTAACTCTGGGAAAATTGTTGTAATCGCCTCTGTCTTTAGTTCGATGTACGAACTAATTATAAGTGATTCTGGATTGATAAATTTATTAAGTATTTCCATATTTTGATTAAGCAATGCTTCAATTGTATCGTTTTTAGTTTTAATTAGGATATCAATTTTCTTACTAGGAGCTACATTATAATTCGCTCTAATATTTCTAACGCTTTTTATTATTTCTTGAATCACTTCAAAATCTTTAATTGCTTTGTAATTACTAAATTCTTCAATTTCAATTGGCCATGAAGAAATCATAATTGATTCTTCAATGTGTGGTATCTTCTGATAGATTTCTTCAGTCACAAACGGCATAAAAGGATGAAGTAGTTTCATTATGTTAAGCAAAGTGTATGACAAGATTGATTTTGTACGTTTTATTATTTTCTCATCACCACTATTCAATGATAATTTACTAATTTCTAAATACCAAGCAGCAAAATCATCCCAACTAAAATTATGAACACTTCTAGCTGCTTCACCAAATTCAAATTTCTCGTAGTTATAATCCATCTCTTTGATTATTATATTTAACTTTGCTAAGATCCACTTATCAGGTAATGTTAATTCCTCAGTATCAATTTCAATATCGTCAATACCAAAATCACCTAAATTCATTAATGTGAATCTCGAAATATTCCATAGCTTATTTATGAAGTTCCAGCTGCTTTCCACTTTCTCAATTTCAAAACGCAAGTCTTGTCCTGGAGCACTATTTGTTGTTAAAAAGTAACGAAGTGTATCAATTCCATACTGTTTTTTTATGTCTAATGGATCAACACCGTTCCCTAAAGACTTAGACATTTTACGTCCGTCATGATCGCGAATAAGTCCATGAATAAGGCATTGTTTGAATGGTGACCACCCAGTAAATTCTAACCCTTGAAAAATCATTCTAGCGACCCAAAAGAAGATAATATCGTACCCTGTAACCATTACACTTGTTGGGTAGTACCTAGCATAGTCAACAGTCTTTTCCGGCCATCCCAAAGAACTAAACGGCCAAAGTGCACTACTAAACCAAGTATCTAAAACATCTTCGTCTTGGCTCCAGCCTATACCTTCAGGAGCTTCTCTTCCAATGTATATTTCATCATTTCTATACCATGCAGGTATCCTATGACCCCACCAAAGTTGTCTTGAGATACACCAATCATATGTTCCGTCCATCCATCTTAAAAATGTCTTTTCGAAACGAGCTGGGATAAACTCTGTTGTATTTTTTTCTGTTGCTTGTTTACTAAGTGGTTCCATTTTTACGAACCACTGTTTTGAAAGTCTTGGTTCGACAATAACTCCGGTGCGTTCACTATGTCCGACGTTATGAATTACTTTTTCTATTTTTGTACATAGACCTAATTCTTTTAAATCTTTAACACATGCTTTACGACATTCAAAACGATCCATTCCTTCGTATTTATGAGCGTAACTGTTCATTGTCCCATCCTCGTTCATACAAAGAAGCATTTCTAAATTGTGTCTTTTTCCGACTTCAAAGTCATTAGGATCATGAGCAGGAGTTACTTTCACACACCCTGTACCAAACTCTATATCCACATATTCATCTTCAATAATTGGAATCAATCGATTAGTCCCTGGAATATATGCTTTCTTACCTAAATAGCCTTTATATCTTTCATCTTTCGGATGAATCATTAAAGCAGTATCAGCATACATTGTTTCTGGGCGAGTTGTTGCAATTTCTAAGAATCCAGATCCATCTTCTAGCAGATACTTGAAATAGTAAAAAGCTCCTTCTATTTCTTTATGTTCAACTTCAATATTACTTAATGCTGTTTTTGCTTGAATGTCCCAATTTATAATTCTTTTCCCGCGATAAATAAGTCCCTTTTCGTAAAGTCTAATAAAAACTTCAGTTACAGCTTTATTTAACCCTTTATCTAAAGTGAATCTTTCTTTTGAATAATCAACACTGACACCCATTGCTGCCCACTGTTCGCGAATATGTCCGGCATATTCTTTTTTCCAGTCCCAAGCTACTTTCAAAAACTCTTCTCGCCCAAGTTCATAACGTGAAATACCTTGTTCTTTAAGTTGAGCATCGATTTTTGCTTGAGTAGCGATACCGGCGTGATCCATTCCAGGTAAATATAGTGCATCATAACCCTGCATTCTTTTTCTTCTTATAATAATATCTTGGAGAGTGTTATCCCAAGCGTGTCCTAAATGTAGTTTTCCTGTGACATTTGGTGGAGGAATCACAATTGTGAATGGTTTCTTACTTAAATCACCACTTTTAAAGTAGCCACCTTTAAGCCAAAAATCGTATTTACCTTTTTCAATTTCGGTGTGATTGTATTTCTTGTCTAGTTCTTTCATAATATTTCCTCCTTTATAATAAAAAAATCGTCCTAAAATAAGGACGAATCAATTAATCCGTGGTACCACCTTGGTTCTTAGAATAATCTAAGCACTTGAGACTTATAACGTAGTCAACGGCTATACTTACTACTATTTCACTATAGCTACTCCTAGGCTACCTTCTATTGCATTATCTGTTAGTTTTCACCAAAACACTAACTCTCTACAAGAATCATGCAGTATACTCTTCCTATTCGCTGTATTTAAAATTATATTAACATAAGCATTTTATTTTGTAAAGGTTATTAGTACAAACGAATTAGTAATTTTTACCTTCATATAATAAAAATATGGTAGAGGATGTAGGTTTTGAACCTACGACCCCTTGATTAAGAGTCAAGTGCTCTACCAACTGAGCTAATCCTCCACATATGTTGCTTTTATAATTATAGTTCTATTCGATATAACTTTCAATGATTTTTGCAATTTTTTCACGATTTGTTTTTAAAGTTGCTGAATAGGCAATAAAATAGTCATCAGCATGTAATTTTAATTCGTTTTGAATTATTTTTTCATGTTTAATTCGTTGGTTTTTTGATATCTTATCTTGCTTTGTTCCTACTACTAAACAAGGTATATCATAACTTTTTAAGAAATTATACATTAAATAGTCATCTTCAGAAGGTATATGTCTAAAATCAACTAATAAAATAACTAGTCTTAAGTTTTCTCTGTGTAGTAAATAATCTTCGATCATCATTCCAAACTTTTCTCGTTCTGTTTTGCTTACTCGAGCATATCCATATCCAGGTACATCAACAAAATGAAACAACTCATTCACTAAATAAAAATTTAATGTTTGTGTTTTTCCTGGTCTTCCTGATGTATGAGCAATATTTTTTCTGTTTAAAAAAGAATTAATAAAACTACTTTTTCCAACGTTGCTTCTACCTGCGATTACAATTTCAGGCAAGTTCCCAATGGGGCATTTATCAAGTTCTGTATGACTACCTTTAAAATCAACACTACGTATAATCATCAAATCACCTTTTCTTCTATTAATAATATAACACATATTATTATAATCTATTACGCTATTGAGTCTTTTTATCAAAATAGTGTATAATATTCTTAGTGGGGAGTGATGTTATGGAGATATTAAAAGGTTTATATAAAGAATTTGATCAAGCACATATTCAAAAGCAACTATTACTAGAAAGACGAATTAGGATTACAATTATGAGTTTATTACTTGGATCACTACTTTTTACAACAATATATGGAACTTTACAAAATCCTTTTCAGTACACCTTTAGTAAAATCGGTAATATATTTAATAATCGTGCATTATTTATAGTATGGGCTATTTTTACTGGTCTTTCTATTCAAACTTGTGTCCTCGCATTATTCAGATTAGAACAGTATCATCTGAAAATCGCTTATAAATTTATTGTGATTAGCACAATATTCTTAATAACGTCTACAATTACTCCTGCCTTAGCTGAAACTTATCCACTGTGGACATGGGTTCACATTATCACAGCTGGATTGTATGGTCTATTCTTATCAATGGGAATCGCACCTTTTATAATTTTTGTTTCAAAAGAAAATCCAAGATTAAGATTTTCTATTAAGATTTGGGCAATTATTGTTTGGGCTGGTTCAATATCTTGGATGTTTATCTTAGGAAACACTGGAATCTTTGAATTATGGTTCTTTGGAAGTGTAATTCTATTCTTACTGTATTTAAGTTTAACATTGTTTGAAGAAAGAATTGTTAAGCGTAGTATAATGTTGTTAAAAGGGGAAACTGATCTGAATTGAGGAATTGAGAAAATATTTTTTAGAAATAAAACTAAAGAAAAAGAGCTAGATTAGCTCTTTTTTAATGAGTTTCGATATATATTATAAATTGATTGACCAGTGTATCAATGTCACCTTTTGAAATGTCATTATGAACAGTTATTCGTAAATATCGACCTTTATATCCACCCACTAATATTCCTTTTTCTAAAAAATATTCAACTAAATCTGGATAATCAATTGCTGTTTTAATAAAAACCATATTGATATCTAATCTATTATAATCTACTTCTATTTCTTTGATTTCGTTTAATTTATTAGCTAAGTATTTTGCGTTTTCGTGATCGATATATAATCTTTTTGTCATTTCTCTTAATGATACAAGGCCAGCTGCACCAAGGATACCAACTTGTCTCATTCCACCCCCTAGTAACTTTCTACCTCTTCTAGCTTTTTCAATGAACTCTCTTGTTCCACAAAGCATACTTCCAATTGGACTAGCCAGTCCTTTTGATAAACAAAAAGTAACACTATCAGCATATTTTGTTATTTCTTTTGCATCAACATTTAAATAGGTAGCTGCGTTAAACAATCTAGCTCCATCTAAATGCACTTTTAAATTATTTTCTTGTGCAATCTTATAAACACTTTTCATGTAATCAAGTGATAATACCTTACCACTACCATGAGCATTTTCAATACATATTAAACTAGTATCAGGGAAATGAACATCTATTCCTCTAATCCCTTTTTCTATTTTATTAAGAGGCATCATGCCATCAATTTCCTGTATTAAGTGATAACTTACACCACTAATTACAGCGCTTGCTCCAACTTCATAGTTTTTAATATGAGCTGATTTCCCAACGATGATTTCATCTCCCCTAGATGTTTGTGTATAGATAGATAATTGATTACCCATTGTCCCACTTGTGACAAATAAAGATGCTTCTTTACCTGTCATCTTCGCAGCTAATTCCTCTAATTCGTTAATTGTGGGATCATCTTGATAAACATCATCACCTACAATTGCGTTAGCCATTGCTGCTCTCATTTCTTTTGTAG
>JAUVLT010000037.1 GCA_030600605.1 Mycoplasmatota bacterium | reverse complement strand
AATCGAATACCTAAAGAAAAGATAGAAGGTGTATAAAATGATTGTTTTAATTGATATTGGAAATTCAAATATAGTACTAGCAACACATAACGGTAAAATTAATCAAACATATCGCTATAAAACTGATACTGCAAAATCAATTGATGAATATTATGTTTTACTAAAAGACGTTATTTGTGGAGCAACAGGTATGATAATATCAAGTGTTGTACCGGAATTAAATATTATTTTTAAAAACTTAGCAATTAAGTACTTAAAGATAAATCCAATGTTTATTGGTCCTGGCACTAAAACAGGAGTTCAAATAACAGTAGACAATCCTAAAGAAGTAGGAGCAGACCTTGTAGCTAGTGCATCAGCTGTAATAAATGAGTATGCTGATACAGCAGTAATTGTTGATATGGGAACAGCAACTACTTTGACATATCTTGAAAACAAAGTAATTAAAGGTGTTTCAATAACGACAGGACTTGTCACATCAAAGGACGCATTAGTAAATAAAGCATCACAATTATCACAGTTCGAATTTAAAACTCCTACTAAAATAATTGCGACTAATACAATTGATTGTTTGAATTCAGGTCTTCTTTATGGTCATGTCTTTATGATTAAAGGAATTGTTGCTGAAATCAAAAAACAAAATAAAATAAATCCTAAAATAATAATTACTGGAGGAGCTTCAAGATTTGTAAAATCAATGTTTGATGATAGTTACATTTTTGATGATTTATTATTATTAAAAGGATTATTAATTATCTTTAATAAAAATAACTAAATAAAAGTCGTTCATTTGAACGACTTTTTAATAAAATACACTTATTAACAACTAAATAGCTATATATAATTGACAAAAAAGCGTTTTCAACTTATAATAATTAATAATATAACCCTGAAGGAGTGGAATGATGGTTTTTGACAAAGTTAAAGAGATTATTGCTGAAGAATTAGGTGTTGAGGAAGATAAGATTTTAATGGAATCAGATCTTTCTGAAAATTTGGGAGCTGATTCACTAGATGCTATCGAGTTAATTATGGCGATTGAAGAAGCATTTGATATTGAAATCCCAGATAATGAAGCTACAAAAATAAAATTAGTTTCTGATATTGTGAATTTTTTAGTGGAAGCAGGGAAATAATACTCAGGTTACTGAGTATTTTTTTTATAATAAGATAATCTTATGGTAAAATAGAATATGTGAATGAGGTGGATATTTATGAAGAAATTAATCTTAATTGATGGATCAAATATAATGTTTAGAGCGTACTACGGTACAGCCTATACAGGTAATCTAATGCAAAACTCAAAAGGGCAATATACTAATGCTGTGTTTGGGTTTGTTAATATGATGAATTCTATTTTACGCGAAGACTTCACTCACATTTTGGTTGCTTTTGATAAAGGGAAACAAACATTCAGACACGAAGACTTTAAAGATTATAAAGCAGGAAGAAAACCTATGCCAGAGGAATTTAGAAGTCAAATCAATTTAATAAAAGAGAGTCTAGATGTTTTAGGTGTAGCTCAAAGTGAATTATCACTAATTGAAGCTGATGATATTATCGGAACATATTCAAAAGTTTATTATGATGATTTTGATGAAATTGAAATCATCAGTAATGATAAAGATTTACTGCAATTATTAAATGATAAAGTTAGTTTACGTTCTTCTAAAAAAGGAATGCAAAACTATATTTCTTATACACCAAAATATCTAAAAGAAGTAATGAACGTTTATCCAAATCAAATCACAGATTTAAAAGGCTTAATGGGTGATGCTTCAGATAACTTACCTGGAATTCCAGGAGTAGGAGAAAAAACAGCTGTTAAACTACTTAACGAATATCAAACTTTAGAACGTGTTGTTGAAGCAAAAGATTCTTTTAAAGGAAAAATGGGCGAAAGAATTAGAGAGTATTATGAAGATGCAATACTATGTAAAAAAATCGCTACTATCAAAACTGATGTTAAATTAGATTATAAATTAGATGATATCTTATATAAAGGTGTTATTGAAGATAAAATGATTGAATTTTATAAAGAGTTAGAATTACATTCTTTGATAAAAAAATATAATAAAAAATCAAACAATAATAATTTAGAAAAATTTGAATACAAAATAATAAAAGATATCTTTGAATTAGATAAAATCTTAATTAAAGATTCTTTCATCGTTTTAGAAACATTTAATCCCTATTATCACCTTGCTGAAGCCTTAGGATTTGGAATGGTAAATAAACTAGGTAACTTCTTTATACCCTATGAATTACTACATCAATCACTAGGTATGCAAATGTATTTAAATGATTCGTCTATTAATAAATTTGTTTTTAATAATAAGATGATGAAAGTTGTCTTAATGAAAGATGGTTACAATTTAGAAGGAGTATCTTTTGATTTATTACTAGCTGCTTATTTACTAAATCCAAACAATACTAAAGAGGATTTTAGAGTTATCGTAACTAATTTTAATTACGATAATGTCCCATATTTAGAAGAAGTCTATCAAAAGGGAGTAAAATATAGTATTCCCGCTATTGATGTTTATAGTTCATATGCTGTTAAGAAAGCATATGCTATCAAAGATCTTAAAGATGAAATGTTAGATCAACTAGCAAAGCACAATCAACTAGCATTATTAAACGATATTGAATTACCACTTGCTAGTGTGCTTGCTCATATGGAATTCACAGGAATTAATGTTGATAAAGAAAAACTACATTCATTAAACATTGATATTAAAACAAAGATTGATACAATTACTAAAGAAATTTATTATTTGGCAGGAATTGAATTTAATATAGCTAGCCCTAAACAACTGGGAGAAATATTATTTGATAAACTTAGTCTGCCCTTTGCTAAAAAGAAAAAAACAGGATATTCAACAAACATAGATATCTTAAATAAATTAAAACATCATCATCCTATCATCGAAAAAGTAATAACTTTTAGAACATTATCAAAACTATATTCAACTTATATTATTGGTCTTGAGAATTCGATTTTAGGAGACGATAAAATTCATACAATTTATCGTCAAGCTTTTACATCAACCGGTAGATTATCGAGTGTTGAACCAAATCTTCAAAATATACCAATTAGGTATGCTGAAGGACGTGAAATTAGAAAAGTGTTTATTCCAACACCAGGAAGTAAATTACTAGCTAGCGATTACTCTCAGATAGAACTTAGAGTACTAGCCCATATGGCCAACGAACATACGTTAATTGAAGCTTTTAAAAATAACGAAGATATTCATACTAAAATAGCTGAACAAATCTTTGAAAAGAAGAATATATCATCTTTAGAAAGAAGACAAGCTAAAGCAGTTAATTTTGGAATTATTTATGGACAATCTGCTTGGGGATTAAGTGAAGAAATTAATATATCTCCAAAAGATGCCGAAAGATTCATAACGAAATATTATAATACATTTTCAGAAATTAAAGTATTTATGGAAAAAGTAGTAAAAGATGCTACATCACTAGGATATGCTAGTACTTTATATCATCGAAGAAGATATTTGCCAGAATTAAATAGTAGCGTTTATATGCAGCGTGAAGCGGGTAAAAGAAATGCTATGAACGCTCCAATACAAGGAAGTGCAGCTGACATAATTAAAATTGCAATGATTCAAATATTTAATGAAATGAAAAAACAAAAACTTAAATCAAAACTATTACTTCAAATACATGATGAATTAGTATTTGATGTGAATATTGATGAAGTTGATATTATGGATAAACTTGTAAAAGACGTAATGGAACAATGTGTTAAACTGAGAGTTCCTTTAAAAGTAGATATGTCTTTTGGTGATAACCTATACCAAACAAAGTAAGGACTGATTAGATGAAACTAACAGGAATTATGACAAAAAGTTTTATAGTGAATATTTTCTTAGTAGTGTTAAAAATAATTAGTGGAATTATTTTTAACAGTTATGCTTTAATAGCAGATGGAGTTCACAGTATCAGTGATTTAATGAGTGATGTTTTTGTAATTTTAGGAATAAAACATTCACTTAAGCCAGCTGATGATGAACATCCTTTTGGTCATGGTAAATTTGAATATGTTTTAAGTTTCGTATTAGGACTTTCAATTATCTTAATTGCTTATAACTTGGGTAAGAATGTTATTATTAATTTCAATAATATTGTTAAGGTACCAAGTATTATAAGCTTAATAGTTGTAGTAGTAGTTGTAATTATAAAGCTTTACTTAGCTACTTATTTAATTAGAAAAGGAAAAGAAGTAGATTCCCAAATAATAAGTGCATCAGGAAAAGAATCTTTAACAGATGTCTTTAGTAGTATTGTAGTATTTTTTGGAATTGTAAGTGTTATTATTGGAGAAAGACTAGATATAACTTGGTTACTAAAAGGTGACAAAGTTGCTTCAATCATAATAGCTGTATTCATTGTGAAAATAGGAGCTCAAATTATTTATGATGCTGTTAAATCGATGCAAGGAAAATCAGTTAGTAAAGAGATTTGTGCTGTTTATAAAAATCAAATAAAGAATATTAAAGGTGTAATTGATGTTGATCATATTGATATGATTTCTTATGGACCATATTATCAAGCTTTAGTTGATATTAGAGTAGATGGAAATAAAACAGTAAAACAAGGTCACGATATTGCTGATCGTGTTACAAAAGAATTATACGATAGTGAAAAAATATGTCATGTTGTTGTACATGTAAATCCGGAGGAATAATATGAATTTATTATTAGAAAGAAAAAGTATTCGTAGATTTACAAATAAAGAAATAACGAAGGAAGATATTACAAAAATGCTTAAAGCAGCAATGCAAGCACCAAGTGCTCATAATCAACAACCATGGGAATTTATTGTAGTAGATGATAGAGAATTACTAGATAAATTATCCTTAGCCAGTACTGGAGCTTGGATGTTAAAAAATGTGAATGTAGCAATTGTTCCTTTATTACTCCCAACTGATAAATCACCACATTTCGCAATTCAAGATTTAAGTGCTGCCACTCAAAATATCTTACTTGAAGCAACTAATTTAGGAATTGGTAGTTGTTGGATTGGCGCTTACCCACTGGATGAAAGAGTAAAACATATTGAAAAAGTTCTGAATATCACTGGTAACATTCATCCTTTTTCAATGATTGCTTTAGGATATCCTAAGGATTCAAAAGAAACTATTTTACGTTATGATAAATCAAGGATTCATTATAATAAACGAGGTGAATAATGATGCCTGAATTACCAGAAGTTGAGACAGTAAGAAGTACATTATATAATTTAATCCTTAATCGTAAAATTGAAAGTATTGATGTTTATTATATAAAAATTATTAAAGATATAAACGTTACCGAATTTATTAAACGATTAGTTGGTAAATCAATTAAAGATATTAAAAGATATGGAAAATATTTAATTTTCATACTTGATGATGTTGCTTTAATATCTCATTTGAGAATGGAAGGTAAATACTTTATAAAAGAACAATCTGAGGTTATCAATAAGCATGAACATATTATTTTTAATTTTACTGATGGTTCTTCATTAAGATATCATGATGTTCGAAAATTTGGGACAATGGATTTACGAGATCTTGATAAGATTTATACAACAAATCCACTTCTGAAATTAGGATTAGAACCATTTGATAAACTGATGACTGTTAAATATTTGAAATCAAAATTACAAAAAAAGGAAGTTGCTATTAAAACTTGCTTATTAGATCAAACTATTTTTACTGGTCTAGGGAATATTTATGTCGATGAAGTATTATTTTTATCGAGATTAAATCCACAATTAAAAGCTTCTAAATTAAAAGATAAAGACTATCAAAATATCATAAAAAACGCTATAGAAGTTTTAAATAAAGCGATTGCTCTAGGTGGTACGACTATTAGAAGCTACACTTCAAGTTTAGGAGTAACTGGGTTATTCCAAAACGAGTTGAATGTTCACACAAAAAAAGGTGAACCTTGTGTAATCTGTAATACACTAATTGAAAAGACAAGGGTCAATGGAAGAGGAACTTACTATTGTCCGAATTGTCAAAAATAATTTTTAAAAGAAGTGGAATCACTTCTTTTTACTTCTTTGAAGTTATGGTATAATTTTCTAAAAGGTATAATTGCTTAATTATCCTTTTCTAGGAGGGAAATTTATGACACTTATTGTTGGATTAACAGGTGGTATAGCAACAGGAAAATCAACGGTTACTAAGATGTTTCAAAGTATTGGCATTCCAGTCATTGAAACTGATAAAATTGCTAGAGACTTATTAAAAAAAGGGACAGAAGGTTATGAAGAAGTCATTAGTACTTTTTCTAGTAGTATTCTTTTAACTAATCTTGAAATAAACCGTAAGAAACTTGGCCAAATCGTTTTTGGCAACCCTCAAAGAAGAGAAAGATTAAATAATATTGTTCATCCTCGCGTAAAATCAATTGTAAAAACAGAAATTCAAAAACATAAAGAGTTAGGTACAAAAATCTTAATTTTAGATGTTCCGTTACTATTCGAAACTGATTTTATTGATTTAGTAGATAAGACAGTAGTTGTTTATACAACATTTAGAAAACAAAAAGAAAGATTAATGGAAAGAGAGAGAATAGATAAGGAATACGCTGAAATGAAAATCAGTTCACAAATGCCATTAAATAGAAAAGTGGACTTGGCTGATTTTGTAATTGATAACTCTACTTCGATCTTAAATACTAAAAAAGAATTTAATAAAATTGTAAAAGAGTTAGAGGTGTTATAATGGGACTAATGGATATTATTAGTAATTTCGCAGAAACAAATGAAAAACATTCTAAAGAGAAATTAAAAACAAGATATTACCGTACAAGTTATAAAAAAATAAAAGATTCAGTTATTTCTTATGCTGATGAGAGAAGTCTTATAATCAATAGTATCGATGATAAACATGGTGAAATATTTCTTCAAACTACAAAATATCACATAATAACATCTATTGTACAGATATCTTCTATAGAAACAGCAGTTGATGTAAAAGTTCAAACATATAAAATATTTGGGTTAAACAAACCGCAAAGTATTATTGAAAATCTTTATTCCTTTTTAGATAAAAAATTAGAATTTAAAGGAGTAGGATTGCATAAATAGGAGGACCTCAGAGTGAAAGTTGATAAATTAGATAAATTTAAGTTAATAACTTATCAAAATATTGATATCGATGAGCGTAACGTTGTTACGTTACTTTATCAACCACTTATTGGTTGTAAGGCATTTAGTCTTTATCTAACACTTTGGTCACTAATTGATCGATCAAGACTAAAAACTCCTGAATATCATCATTCAAAACTATTTGATTTGATTGATATCTCGCCATCAACATTCACAAGCATTAGAAAGAAACTAGAAGCAATTGGGTTACTTGTTGTGTTTCAAAATGATGATTTGCTTTTATATGAGTTAAAAGCGCCCCTTACTGCTGAAGAGTTTATTAAAGATGGTAGCTTAGGAGCCTATTTATTTTCACAGATTGGAAAAGCCAATTTTGATGAAATTATCAACTTATTTAGAATTAGCTCTATCGAGAAAAAGGGATTTAAAAATATTACATCTACTTTTGATGAAGTTTTTCAATCGATTCCTAGACCAATTGAAACTAATGAAACATATATGAATCGTTCTAAATCACAAATCACTATTAATCATAATTTTGATTTTGATATGTTTTTTGAAGGACTTTCAAAAAACTTTATTGATCATCGTAAAATAACAACAAGAGTTAAAAATAAAATCTCTAGATTATCATATATCTATAATCTAGATGAATTAGCAATGCAAAAAGTATTTATGGATGCTGTTGGGAAAGATAAAAGTATTAATTTAGATGAAATGTCTAAAAGAGCAAGATATTGGTTCCAATTTGAAAAAAAGACAGATTCATTAAAATTAAAAGATAAGACAAAAGAAAACATTAGCACTGATGCTGATATGGATGTTATTGATTTATGCTTAACAACAAATCCTTTGGATATAATTGAACAATTATTTGATTATAAACCAGGTAATTCAGAATTAAAAGTAATTGAAAGATTACTAGAAGAATTACAGTTTTCTTCAGAATTAACTAATTTTTTAATCGTTTATTGTATTGGTATTTTAGAAGGCAATTTTCCAACTTATGGATATTTTGAAAAAGTAGCCTCAGAGTGGAAAAGAAAAGGAATATCTTCAATTGATGAAGCCGTAAAAGAAATAAAACAACGAAAAGTAAATATGAATAGAAAATCAGGAAAACAAAAGAACCTCTTGCCAAAAGATATTGAATCAGATTGGCTAGATGATTATATTAAAAATTTATAGGTGATAATATGGATAAACTACAATTTGATAAAGTACAAGTGAATAAAGAAGAATTAATTGAAGGTCTTTTCCAAGACCCATCTTTGCGAAACTTCTTCATTGAAAATGATTTAAACAGTATGGTCATTGAAGAATATCTTTCAAATTTATTATCTTATAAAATTGAAAAAGACTATTGTATTAATTGTGAAGGACTTAACGAGTGTAAACAAGATACAATTGGACTTGAGCCAGTTATAAAATACGAGGATGAAAAGATAAAAATATATCATAAAGAATGTAGCTTTACTTTACATAAAAACTTACAAGCTCAAAAAGATGGTTTAATTAACGCCATGTACATGCCTAAAATGATTTTTAATGCGACCATTGAAGACTATAAAACAAACACAGATCCTCGTAAAAATATTTATAAATTTTTAATGACTTTTTTAAGATTATTTCCAATGGGTGAGAAGATGAAAGGTTTATATATTTGGGGAGAATACCAAAAAGGTAAAACCTATACATTAGCTTGCTTGGCAAATGAATTAATTAAAAAAGGTTATAGCGTTGTTATTGCCTATTATCCTGATTTAGTAAGAGAATTTAAATCATCGATTAGCTCGGGTGGATTAGAAACATTAATTAATAAACTTAAACAAGTTGATATCTTAATGCTTGATGATATTGGTGGAGAAGCAAAAAGTGCTTGGATTAGAGATGAAGTTTTAGGACCGATTTTACAACACCGTTTACTTGATGATAAACCAACATTCTTTTCTTCAAATGTTTCTAGAAAAGAATTAGGAACTTATATGATTGATAATTCTCAGAAAGCAGAACAAATGAAGTCTTATCGTATTGTTTCAAGAATTATCTCTTTAACAGACGAAATCAAAATGTAATATAATTTGACAATAGTGTAAATTATATTATAATGATATTAAAATACAGTGATAAGGACAAAATTAATAAGAATTGTTTTTAAAAGCGAAGTAGGATGGTGTGAGCTACTAATTTAACTTATTGATTACTCCCTTTGAGTAGGACTCGAAAGAGATTCCCGTTAACTACGTTACAGTCTTGAGTGCTAGATTTATCTAGAACAAAGGTGGTACCACGGATATTAATTCGCCCTTATTTTAGGGCGATTTTTTTATATTATCGAGGAGAGATAAAATGTTGCATAAAGAAATGACAGTTCATGAATTACAACTACATATAAAAGAAATTGATTTTAAGCCTAATCTTAAAATGCAAGTTATGTTAAAATTAGTTGAAGAGGTAGGAGAACTTGCAGTTGAGGTTAGAAAAGAATCAATTGATGGATTAACCACAGATTTAAAAAATAATATAAAATATGAATTATATGATATTCTTCATTTTGTTAATCATATAGCTAATATTTATGATATTGATTTAGTAGATGCAATTATTGAAAAAGATAAAATTAATGAAATAAAGTATAAAAGAAAAGAGGATTAATTATGATAAAACTTACATTTCCAGATGGATCAGTAAAAGAGTATAAAAAGGGAATCACTATTGAAGAAATAGCAGCCTCTATTTCTTCGGGATTAAAAAAACAAAGTGTAGCAGGATATGTAAATGATGAATTATATGATTTAAATAGACCAATCTTAATCGATTCATCAATAAACATCATAACAAAAAAAGATCAAGTAGCATTTGATGTTTTAAATCATAGTGCTGCCCATTTACTGGCTCAAGCAGTTAAGCGATTATATCCTAATGCTAAATTTGGAGTTGGTCCAAATATTAGAGAAGGATTTTATTACGATATTGATGCTGGGGAACAAATTAAAGAAGAAGACCTTATAAAAATAGAAAAAATGATGAAAAGAATATCACAAGAACAAACACTTATTACAAGAAGTGAACTTTCTAAAAAAGAGGCATTAAAATTCTTTAAAGATGATAAATATAAAATTGAACTAATAACTGATCTTCCTGAAGGAGAAATAATTAGTCTTTATAATCAAGGCGAATTTACAGATTTATGTCGTGGTGGACATATCGGTAACACTAAAAATATTCGTTTCTTTAAATTATTATCACTAGCAGGAGCTTATTGGCGAGGAGATAGTAACCGTGAACAATTACAACGTATTTACGGAACTGCTTGGTTCAGTGAAGAAGCACTACAAAAACATTTACTTGTTTTAGCTGAAAGAAAAGAAAGAGATCATCGAAAACTAGGAAAAGAACTAAAAATATTTGAACTTAATAATGATGCTGGACAAGGACTTGCTATGTGGCTTCCAGCTGGATATACGATTAGAAAAGTACTCGAAGATTATGTTTATAAATTAGAAAAAAAAGCTGGATATCTTCACATTTCAACACCAGCATTAGGAACTAAAAGACTATATGAAATAAGTGGACATTGGTCTCATTATCAAGAAAATATGTTTCCATTGATGGAAAGGGATGGCGAAGAATGGGTTCTTCGCCCAATGAGTTGTCCTCATCATATGCTTGTTTATAAATCAGATTTACGAAGTTATCGTGATTTACCAATTAGATATGCTGAAATGGTGACACAATATCGTTATGAAGCAAGTGGATCACTTAGCGGACTTGAAAGAGTACGCGCAATGACATTAACAGATGCTCATCTCTTTGTTAGACAAGACCAAATAAAAGAAGAAGTATTAGCTGCTTATAATTTAATCTTACAAGCAATAGCTGATTTAGATTTAGAAATTGAATATATTGAATTAGCATTAAGAGATAAAAGCAAAGGTAAATTCCATGATAATGATAAACTTTGGGATTTAGCTGAATCTTTATTAATTGAATTACTTGCTGAAAACAATATTGAACATACCGTAATAAAAGGTGAAGCTGCATTTTATGGACCTAAAATAGATATTCAAGTTCGCACAGCAATGGGACATGTTATTACAATGTCAACAGTTCAACTTGATTTCTTATTACCAGAAAAATTTGATTTAAACTATATTGGAAGCGATGGTGAAAAACATCGCCCAGTCGTTATTCACCGTGGATTAATATCAACATGGGAACGTCTAATGAGTATTCTATTAGAACAATTCAAAGGAGCTTTCCCAACATGGCTAGCTTCAACCCAAATAAAACTAATCCCAGTATCATTAGATGTTCACAAAGAATATGCTAAGAAACTTAATGATTTATTCATTGATCATGATTTACGTAGTGAATTAGATTTCCGTGAAGAAAAACTAGGATATAAAATTAGAGATGCTCAAACATTAAAGATACCATATCAATTAGTAGTAGGAGATAACGAAATAAATAGTAACTTAGTAACATACCGAAAATTCGGATCAAAAGAACAAGTTACAATTAAAGTTGAAGAATTTATCGACTTAGTAAAAAAAGAAATATTTAATAAAGGAAAATAATGTCGAATTTTTTAAAAATATTGATTAAAGTATTTCTTATCTTTTTATTTCTCCATACATTTATAGCAGTCTTAGAAAAAATATTTGATATTGAAATAGAAGCATATTATATTTATATGAGTTTTATTATAATGGCTGCTGGAATGGGATGGCTTAATCGAAAAGTTAGCAAATAAAAAAAGGGTTGATTTCAAATCAACCCTTTTATTTTCGTTTGAGATTTAGAATAAAATCTTTATCTGGGTCAATATAGATAGTTTTATTATTTTTGTATGTCACAAAACTACTAATTTTACCAGGAACTTTCTTAATATATCTTACTTGTAAATAGTCGACAGGAACACTACTTGAATTTCTCATCTTAGAGAAATGAGCAGCAAGTTGACTAGCCGTTCTAATCGTTATTTCTGATAGAGGAAAAGCCATTCTAACAACAACATGACTCCCAGGAGAATCTTTCACATGGAACCAAACTTCATTGTGTTTGGCTAGTTTGTGAGTTATGTACTCATTTTGGATATTGTTCTTACCTACAAGGATTTCTACACCTAATTCATCATAATAAGTGTCATAATTAGGGCGCTTTTTCTTTTTCTTGTTAA